>NZ_JBMNDO010000201.1:0-8257 GCF_052542855.1 Streptomyces sp. SAS_281 | reverse complement strand
CCCCCCCCCCCCCCCCCCCCCCCCCCCCCCCCCCCCCCCCCCCCCCCCCCCCCCCCCCCCCCCCCCCCCCCCCCCCCCCCCCCCCGGTACATTGCCGCGGGGTCAGTCGCGGGGGGAGGTGCTCCGGCCGCCCGGGCCGTCGTAGTCCTCGCCGTAGGCGCCCTTGGAGGGGCGGCGGCGACGGGCCGGGGCCTCGACGCCGTCGGCGAGCCGGCGGGCGGTGACGAGGAAGCCGGTGTGCCCGATCATGCGGTGGTCCGGGCGCACGGCCAGGCCCTCCACGTGCCAGTTGCGGATCATCGACTCCCAGGGCTGCGGCTCGGCGAAGCAGCCGATCTCACGGATGGACTCGACCGTCCGGGAGAGCTGGGTGGTGGTGGCGACGTACGCGCAGAGGATGCCGCCGGGGACGAGCGCCTTGGAGACGACGTCCAGGCACTCCCAGGGCGCCAGCATGTCGAGCACGACGCGGTCCACGTCGGTGTCCGTGAGGTTGTCCTGGAGGTCGCCGACCGTGAGCTGCCAGGCGGGGTGCGGGCTGCCGAAGTAGCGCTCCACGTTCTGCTGGGCGATCTCGGCGAAGTCCTCGCGGCGCTCGTACGAGTGCAGCATGCCCTGTTCGCCGATGGCGCGGAGCAGGAAGGTGGAGAGGGCGCCCGAGCCGACGCCCGCCTCCACGACGCGTGCGCCGGGGAAGATGTCGCCGAAGGCGAGGATCTGGCCCGCGTCCTTCGGGTAGACCACGGCGGCGCCGCGGGGCATGGACAGGACGTAGTCGGGGAGCAGGGGGCGCAGCGCGAGGTAGGCGACGTTTCCCGTGGTACGGACCACACTGCCCTCGGGGGCACCGATCAGCTCGTCGTGCGGGAAAGAACCCTTGTGGGTGTGAAAGTTCTTTCCGGCTTCGAGCGTGAAGGTGTGGTGGCGTCCCTTGGGATCGGTGAGCTGGACCTGGTCCCCGACCTTGAAGGGCCCGCGTCGGCGGGCGGCACCGGTCGGTTCAGACATGTGACCAGCGTACCGGTGTTTCGGAAGCCGCCGACCGCCGCCCGCACGGACGTACGGGGACGGGGGCGGGTGTCAGGCGGCCGGGCGGGCCATGGCGGCGACGAAGGCGCGTTCGACGTCGGCGGTGGAGAGTACGCCGTAGATCTCGCCGGTCTCCTCCACGACGAGGTATTCGGTCGCGGGGGTGGCCTTGAGGCGGTCCAGGAGGGCTTCGCCGGCGAGTTCGGCGGGGACCTTCATGCCGTCGGTGAGGTCCTGGGCGAGACCGCTGACGGCGACCCAGGGGCGGCGGTGCTCGGGGACGGCGACGATGGCCGTCTCCCGGACGAGGGCCTTGGGCTCGCCGGTGCCGTCCACGACGACGAGCGCGCGGGCACCCGCCTCGTTGGCCCGGCGCAGCGCCTCGGAGAGCGGGGTGGCGGCCTCGACGGGGACGGCGCGGCGGGTGAGGCTGCGGGCGCGCAGGCCGGGCAGGTGCTCGCGGAGCCGGGCCATGCGCAGGCTGTTTCCGGCGCCGGTCCAGATGATGGCGGCGAGGATCGCGGCGAGCAGGGCGTCGGTGAGCGTGTCCATGCCGCTGATCTCGCCCGCGTCGTTGCCCAGGGAGCCGCTGCGGGTGAGGAGGGGGAGGCCGACGAGGGTGCCGACGGCGAGGGCGCGGCCGGCCCAGGCTGCGGCGACGGTGCCGCTCATCGGCTTGCCGGTGATCTTCCAGACGACGGCCCTGAGCATGCGGCCGCCGTCGAGCGGGAGGCCGGGCAGCAGGTTGAAGGCGGCGACGATGAGGTTGGAGATCATCAGCCCGCCGAGCAGGACGGCCGGGACGGTGCCGCGCTCCACGAAGCGCAGGGGTAGGTAGAAGAGCCCGCCCAGGACGAGGGAGAGCAGCGGTCCGACGAAGGCGAGGACGAATTCGCGGCCGGGGGTCTCGGACTCCTTCTCGATCTCCGAGACACCGCCGAAGAACTGGAGCTGGATACGCCGGACGGGCAGCTTGTAGCGCAGGGCGGCGATCGTGTGGGCGAGTTCGTGGACGAGCACGGAGGCGTAGAAGGCGATCGCGAAGAAGAGGGCGACGAGGTAGCGGGCGGCTCCGAGGTCGGGCAGCACCCGGTCGAGCTGGCCGCCGAAGACCCAGGTGATCAGGGCCGCCACCAGGAACCAGCTGGGGGCGACGTAGACGGGCACGCCGAAGGGGCGGCCCATGAGGATGCCGCCTCCGGGCTCGTCCCGGCGCGGGGGCGCGCCCTTGCCGGGGCCGTCGCCGGGGCCGGGGCCCGCCGGGCCGGGCTGCGGCCGCCGGCCGTCGCCGCTCTCGTCCACGAGGTCCCTTCGGTTCGGTCTCTTTCGCGGTGTCTTCCGCCACGATGATGCAGTGTTGGAGGGTCTGTGGTCGATGGTATGCCGATCGGTGTCAGTGGCGGGTCGTAGGGTCTTCGCATGACCTCCGTTCCGCCGCCGTCCCCGTCGGTGCCGCAGCCGCCGTCCTCGCTCTCCCCCTCGCGGGCGAGCGATTTCATGCAGTGTCCCCTGCTGTACCGCTTCCGCGTGATCGACAAGCTGCCGCAGAAGCCCAGCGAGGCTGCTACCCGGGGGACCCTGGTCCATGCGGTGCTCGAACGGCTCTTCGACAACCCGGCGGCGGAGCGCACGCCCGGCCGGGCGACGGCGCTGATCCCGGGCCAGTGGGACCGGCTGCTGGAGTCGAAGCCGGAGCTGGGGGAGCTGTTCGCGGAGGATCCCGGGGGCGAGCGGCTGGCGCGGTGGCTGGGGCAGGCGGAGCAGCTGGTGGAGCGCTGGTTCTCGCTGGAGGATCCGGCGCGTCTGGAGCCGGCCGAGCGCGAGCTGTTCGTGGAGACGGAGCTGGAGTCGGGGCTGCGGCTGCGCGGGGTGATCGACCGGATCGACGTGGCGCCGACGGGCGAGGTCCGGATCGTGGACTACAAGACGGGGAAGGCGCCGCGTCCGGAGTACGCGGAGGGGGCGCTGTTCCAGATGAAGTTCTACGCCCTGGTGATCTGGCGGCTGAAGGGTGTGGTGCCGCGCCGGCTCCAGCTGGTCTATCTGGGCAGCGGTGACGTGCTCACGTACGACCCGGTCGTGGCGGATCTGGAGCGGGTGGAGCGCAAGCTGCTGGCGCTCTGGGAGGCGATCTCGCTGGCGACGCGGACGGGCGAGTGGCGGCCGCGTCCGACGAAGCTGTGCGGCTGGTGCGACCACCAGGCGCTCTGTCCGGAATTCGGCGGGACTCCCCCGGTCTATCCGCTGACGGTCCGCCCGGCCGGTGCGGCGGAGGATGACCAGGGCAGAATGGAGCCGGTCCGGGCCGAGGCCGGCCGGCCTGCGGCCCTCGACGGGCATTGAGGAGATCTGGTGGCTATCCGCGTCCTTCTGGTCGATGACCAACCGCTGCTGCGCACGGGCTTCCGGATGATTCTGGAGGCCGAGGGCGATCTGGCGGTGGTGGGTGAGGCCGGTGACGGTCTCCAGGCTCTCGACCAGGTGCGCGCGCTCCAGCCCGATGTGGTGCTGATGGACATCCGGATGCCGCGGATGGACGGGGTCGAGGCGACGCGCCAGATCACCGGTCCGGGCCGGGACGGTCCGGCGAAGGTGCTGGTGCTGACGACGTTCGACCTGGACGAGTACGTGGTGGAGGCGCTGCGCGCCGGGGCGAGCGGCTTCCTGCTGAAGGACGCGCCGGCCGATGAGCTGGTGCAGGCGATCCGGGTGGTGGCGGGCGGTGAGGCGATGCTCGCCCCGAGCGTGACGCGCCGTCTGCTCGACAAGTACGCGGACCATCTGCCGTCGGGCGAGGAGCCCGTGCCGGACACGCTGCACACGCTGACGGACCGCGAGGTCGAGGTGCTGAAGCTGGTGGCGCGCGGCCTGTCGAACGCGGAGATCGCCGCCGACCTGTTCGTCAGCGAGACGACGGTGAAGACGCACGTGGGCCATGTGCTGACGAAGCTGGGCCTGCGCGACCGGGTGCAGGCGGCGGTGTACGCGTACGAGAGCGGCCTGGTGCGCCCCGGCGCGCAGTGACACGGGGCGCGCGACGGGCTCAGTCGGTGCCGCGCCCCAGTTCCCACAGATGGAGGTCGGCGCCCGAGTCGATCGCCCATTCGACGCCGCTCAGGTCCTCGCGGGAGACGGCGTACTGCTTGCCCTGCCAGAGCGGGAGGACGGGCACGTCGCGGGCGACGATGTCCTGGAGCTGTTCGAAGGCGGGCGCGGCGGCGCCCCGGTCGGCCTGGCGGCGGGAGTGCGCGATGAGGGTCCGGGCCGCGTCGGAGGTGTAGGGCGAGCCGAGGAAGTTGTCCGGGCCGAGGAAGGGCGCCGTGTAGTTGTCGGGGTCCGGGAAGTCGGGGAACCAGCCCATGCCGTAGGCGGCGTAGTCGCCTCGGAGTTCGGCGGGCCGGAAGTGGGTCCAGGGGGTGCCCTCGACGGTGATGTCGAAGAGTCCGGTGTCGTTGAGCTGCTTCTTCAGCGCCTGGAACTCGGTGGCGGTGTCCCGGCCGTAGTGGTCGTCGGTGTAGTGCAGGGTGAAGCGCACGGGGGTGCGGATCTTCGCCTTCTTGAGGAGGGCGGCGGCCTTGGCGGCGCTGGGTTCGCCGTAGGCGCTGTAGAACGCGTTGTCGTGGGCGGTGATCCCGCTCGGGATGAGTGAGTACAGCGGTTCGACGGTGGCGCCGTAGACCTTGCCGGCGATTGCGCCCCGGTCGACCACCTGGGCGACGGCCTGGCGAACGGCCCTGTTCCGGAGGGCGGGTTCCTCGGTGTCGAAGCCGAGGTAGCTGATGGCCAGCCCGGGCATCTCGGTGAGCCGGACGCCGTTCTGGGGCTCGGCCAGCATCCGCTGGACCCGGTCGGCCGGGACGGTGCGGGCCATCATGTCGATCTTCTCGGCGTCGAACGCCTTGCCCAGGGCCGTGGCGTCGGAAAAGAGGTCGAGTTCGACGGACTCGTTCCGTACCTCGTACCTCCCCCGGTAATGGGGATTCCTGGTGAAGGCGATTTTCACAACCCGTCCGGATTTCACTTCCGGCTTCATGGTGTACGGCCCCGAGCCGTTCACCTGGAACCCGCTGCGGGCGGAATTCGCGGGGTACTGGTCGCGCGGGACGATTCCGGCGGGCGGCGTGGCCAGCTTGTACGGGAAGGTGGCGTCGGGGGTCCTGAGGTGGAAGACGACCTCGCGGGTGCCGGTGGTCTCGACGGTGTCGATGTTGTCCAGGAGGGCGGCGGGCCCGTTCGCGGACTTGATGCGCCGCACCCGGTCGAGGGAGTACTTGACGTCGTCGGCGGTGACCGGGGTGCCGTCGGCGAAGGTGAGTCCGGCGCGCAGCCGGCAGCGGTAGCTCTCGCTCTCGCGGTCCGTGAAGCCGCAGCTCTCGGCCGCTTCGGGGACCGGGAGGCCGCCGCCGCGCGGGGTGGCCATCAGGGTCTGCACGGTCTGCCGCAGGACGTTCCAGACGCCCGCCTCGTAGCCGACGGCCGGGTCGAGCGGGGCGGGGGCGTCGGCGGAGGCGGCGATCCGGTCCGTGGTGCCGACGACGACGGTGCCGGTGCCGCTTCCGGTGCTGCCGCCGTCCGCCACGCCGCAGCCGGCGAGCACGGGCGCCAGGAGGCCCGCGACGGCCGGCAGCACCAGGGTCTTGCGTTTCATGGTGGCCGTTCTCCCTCATCGGTTCAGGGAGAAAGACATTAGCGGGCGCGTTCCGGAAATCCGGAGGGGGGCCGTGCACGGAATTCTTTCGCAGTGCCACCGCGAGAGCTTTTCCATTCATTCACAGAAGTACTCTCGGTGCCCGCTCCGGTGCATTCAGTTGACGAGGCTCCGGAGGAATGTGAGATTGACTTCTTCCAGCGAGGCCACGACGACCCGGCCCTCGGCGGGTGCGATCGGGGAGACCGAGGGCACGGCGACCACGCGGCAGCCGGCGGCCTCGGCTGCGGCCACCCCGGTCGCGGTGTCCTCGACGACGGCGCACAGCCGGGGGTCGACGCCGAAGCCGCGCGCGGCGGTGAGGTAGGGCTCGGGGTGCGGCTTGGTGCGGGTGACCTCGTCGCCGGCGACGGTGAGCGCGAAGTGGTGGCGGCCCACCGAGTCCAGGACGCGGTCGATGATGCGGCGGTGCGAGGCGGAGACGAGGGCGGTCGGGATCTCGTGCCGGTGCAGTTCGGCGAGGAGGCGGGCGGCGCCGGGCATCAGCGGCACTCCGTTGCCGATGCGCTTCTCGAACCGGTCGTTGAGCAGTACGGCGGCTTCGTCGAGGGTGATGTCCGCGCCGGTCGCCTCGATGAGGTATCCGGTGCTGCGGGACATGGGCCCGCCGACGACCACCTCCCGCCATGCCTCGTCCAGCCGGTGACCGAGGCCGGCGAAGACCTCGACCTCGACGTCCCACCAGAAGCCCTCGGTGTCGACCAGGGTGCCGTCCATGTCGAGAAAGACGGCCTGGAGGGCAGCGCCCTCCGCCGTGCGGGTCAGGGACGCGGGAACCGTACTGGTCATCCGGCACACCTTCCATGAGGGACGAGAAGGCCGGCCACCCGTCCCGGAGGATGGGCGACCGGCCTGCGCTGGACCGACCAGTGTACGACGTGATCGGCTACGACGCGTCGAACAGGGCCTTACCGCGCGTTGAAGTACTTCGCCTCCGGGTGGTGGATGACGATCGCGTCGGTCGACTGCTCGGGGTGCAGCTGGAACTCCTCGGAGAGGTGGACGCCGATCCGCTCCGGCTGGAGGAGGTCCGCGATCTTGGCGCGGTCCTCCAGGTCCGGGCAGGCGCCGTAGCCCAGCGAGAAGCGCGCGCCCCGGTACTTCAGGGCGAACATGTCCTCCACGTCCGCCGGGTCCTCCCCCGCGAAGCCCAGCTCCGAGCGGACCCGTGCGTGCCAGTACTCGGCGAGGGCCTCGGCGAGCTGGACGGAGAGGCCGTGCAGCTCCAGGTAGTCGCGGTAGGCGTTGGCCTCGAAGAGCTTGGCGGTCTCATCGCCGATCCTGGAGCCGACGGTGACGACCTGGAGGCCGATGACGTCCGTCTCGCCGGACTCCTCGGGACGGAAGAAGTCCGCCAGGCAGAGACGGCGGCCACGGCGCTGGCGCGGGAAGGTGAAGCGGGTGCGCTCGGAGCCGTCCTCGTGGAGCAGGATCAGGTCGTCGCCCTTGGAGACGCAGGGGTAGTAGCCGTAGACGACGGCCGCTTCGAGCAGGTTGTCCGTCTGGAGCCGGTCGAGGAGGCCGCGCAGCCGCGGGCGTCCCTCGCTCTCGGCGAGCTGCTCGTACGTGGGTCCGTCGCCGGCCCTGGCCTGCTTGAGGCCCCACTGGCCCTTGAACAGGGCGCCCTCGTCCAGCCAGGAGGCGTACTCCTTGAGCTGGATGCCCTTGACGACCCGGCTGCCCCAGAACGGCGGGGTGGGGACCGGGTTGGTGACGGAGACGTCGGAGCGGACGCCCTCCTCCGGCTCGTTCACCTCCAGGACGGCGGTGTCCCGCTTGGCGACGCGGCGCTGCTTCAGCTCGGGGAGGGTGGCGCCGGGGACGCCTCGCTTGACGGCGATGAGCGCGTCCATCAGGCGCAGGCCCTCGAAGGCGTCGCGCGCGTAGCGCACCTCGCCCTCGTAGATCTCGTGCAGGTCCTGCTCGACGTAGGCGCGGGTGAGGGCGGCGCCGCCGAGGATGACCGGGTAGTCGGCGGCCAGCTTGCGCTGGTTCAGCTCCTCCAGGTTCTCCTTCATGATCACCGTGGACTTGACGAGGAGGCCGGACATCCCGATGACGTCCGCCTTGTGCTCCTCGGCGGCCTCCAGGATCGCGGAGACGGGCTGCTTGATGCCGATGTTGACGACGTTGAACCCGTTGTTGGAGAGGATGATGTCGACCAGGTTCTTGCCGATGTCGTGGACGTCGCCGCGGACCGTGGCCAGGACGATGGTGCCCTTGCCCTCGGCGTCCGACTTCTCCATGTGCGGTTCCAGGTAGGCGACCGCGCTCTTCATGACCTCGGCGGACTGGAGGACGAACGGCAGCTGCATCTGGCCGGAGCCGAAGAGCTCGCCGACGACCTTCATGCCCTCCAGGAGGGTGTTGTTGACGATGTCGAGCGCCGGAGTGTCCTTCAGCGCCTCGGCGAGATCGTCCTCCAGGCCGTTCTTCTCGCCGTCGATGATCCGGCGCTTGAGGCGCTCGTCCAGCGGCAGGGCGGCCAGCTCCTCGGCCTTCCCCTCCTTGAGGGACTTC
>NZ_JBMNDO010000200.1:0-8293 GCF_052542855.1 Streptomyces sp. SAS_281 | reverse complement strand
GAGGCGCAGCGCGCCGCGCCCCCCCACGCCGCCTCCCTCGGCATCGGCTCCCTCCACGAGTGCGGCGGCCCCGACATCTCCGACGAGGACGACTTCACCGGGCTCCTGAAGGTGGCCGCCGGGCAGCCCGGGCCCCGGGTCTTCGGCTACTGGGCCCAGGAGGTGGCCGACGAGAAGGACGCCCGGCGCGTCCGCGAGCTCGGCGCCGTCGGAGCGGCCGGCGACCTCTTCGTGGACGGCTCCCTCGGCTCGCACACGGCCTGCCTGCACGAGCCGTACGCCGACGCCCCGCACACCGGCACCGCCCACCTGGACGCCGCCCGGATCGCCGCCCACGTCGCCGCCTGCACCGGGGCGGGGCTCCAGGCGGGCTTCCACGCCATCGGGGACGCGGCGCTCTCGGCGGTCGTCGAGGGTGTCAGGGCCGCGGCCGAGAAGGTGGGCCCGGCCCGGATCCGCGCCGCCCGGCACCGCGTCGAGCACGCGGAGATGCTCACCCCCGAGACCGTCGCGGCCTTCGCGGAGCTGGGCCTGACCGCCTCCGTCCAGCCCGCCTTCGACGCGGCGTGGGGAGGCGAGGAGGGCATGTACGCCCAGCGTCTGGGCGCCGGACGGGCCGCCACCCTCAACCCGTACGCGGCGCTCCTGCGGGCCGGTGTGCCGCTCGCCTTCGGCTCGGACAGCCCGGTGACCCCGCTCGACCCGTGGGGGACCGTGCGGGCGGCCGCCTTCCACCGGACACTGGATCACCGCGTCTCGGTCCGGGCCGCCTTCGCCGCGCACACCCGGGGCGGCTGGCGGGCCCTGGGGCGGGACGACGCGGGGACCCTGGTGCCCGGCGCCCCGGCCGACTACGCGGTCTGGCGCACCGATGAGCTGGTGGTCCAGGCACCGGACGACCGGGTGGCGCGCTGGTCGACCGACCCCCGGTCCGGGACGCCGGGACTGCCCGACCTCAGCCCCGGTGCCGACCTCCCGGTCTGCCTGCGCACCGTGGTCCTCGGACAAACTGTCTACGTAAGGCCGAACGAGTGACGTGCGGACATTCCGGTCCGCCGATCGAAGGCGGGCCGGCTCTTCCGCTACCTGGGGATCTCCGGGCCTGACCAGGCAATTTCGGTTATCGGTGCAGGTCAGGCAAGTATTGACAGAATGCGGCCATCGGCCGGTAGGTTCGGCCGAGTCCACCACAGGACGTCCGACCGGCGAAGCCTCCACGCAGTCGTCGAACGCCGCTGGGTCACGGGGTGGTGTGCCGCACCGGCGCACCACCACTGACAGCCAGGTTCAGCGCCCGCGCCTCGGGGGCGAGGGAAGGCTTCAGCCGGACGGAGGGTGCGACCCGGGTGGGGCCCGGACGTTCAGTAGACAACGGCTCTAGGTCGACCCGCAGCCAGCGGGTCCCAGGTCGGCCCGAAGGACACCGGGCCCCGATCCGCACTTCTGTCCCCGATTCGGCTCTTCTGTCCGCCGCGACTCCCGCGCCACCCCGACCGGGACGGCATTCCGCGCCGCCGCGCTCGATATGGTGTGCACCTGTGTACGGACGTGAGGGGCAGTAAGTGAACGACGGCGGTCAGCGGCAATTCGGCCCGCTCGGCAGTGTCTTGGTGATCATCCCGACTTACGACGAGGCCGAGAACATCAAGCCGATCGTGAACCGGGTGCGCGCCGCCGTGCCGGAGGCCCACATCCTCGTAGCCGACGACAACAGCCCCGACGGCACGGGCAAGCTGGCCGACGAGCTCGCCGCGGCCGACGACCACGTCCACGTCCTGCACCGCAAGGGCAAGGAGGGGCTCGGCGCGGCCTATCTCGCCGGCTTCCGCTGGGGCATGGACCACGACTACGGCGTGCTGGTCGAGATGGACGCCGACGGCTCCCACCAGCCCGAGGAGCTGCCCCGGCTGCTCACCGCGCTCAAGAGCGCGGACCTGGTCCTCGGCTCCCGCTGGGTGCCCGGCGGCCGGGTGGTGAACTGGCCCAAGTCCCGCGAGTTCATCTCCCGCGGCGGCAGCACGTACTCCCGGCTGATGCTGGGCCTGCGCACCCGGGACGTCACGGGCGGCTACCGGGCCTTCCGCGCCGACACCCTGAAGGGCATCGGCCTCGACGCGGTCGCCTCGCAGGGCTACTGCTTCCAGGTCGACCTGGCCCGCCGCGCGGTCGACGCCGGCTTCCATGTGGTCGAGGTGCCGATCACCTTCGTGGACCGCGAGATCGGCGACTCCAAGATGAGCAAGGACATCCTGGTCGAGGCGCTGTGGCGGGTGACCGCCTGGGGCGTCGCCAGCCGTACGAACCGGGCCCTCGGCCGCCGTACCCCCTGAGCCGGGCCGTCCCCCTCCACTGCCCCCTTCACCCCCTTACGGCGTACGGACGCGGGGCCAGGCACACTGGGGGCATGACGACCGGCACACCGCCCCCGACCGCCCGCAGGCGCTCGCGCGCCCGGACCTTCGTACCTCTCGCCGTCGCCGCCTGGGCGGTGCTGGAGATCTGGCTGCTGATCCTGGTGGCGGACGTCGCGGGCGGGCTGACCGTCGTGATCCTGCTGGCCGCCGGGATCGTGCTCGGCGCCGCGGTGATCAAGAGCGCGGGCCGCCGGGCCTTCCGCAATCTGACGGAGACCCTCCAGCGGATGCCGGGGCAGCCGGGAGCCGACGGCTCCTCGCCCGTCGCCCCCGAGAGCGGCCGGGGCAACGGCTTCCTGATGCTCGGCGGGCTGCTGATCATGATCCCCGGCCTGATCTCGGACGTGGCCGGGCTGCTGCTCCTGGTCCCGCCGGTGCGCACGGCACTCAGCCGCTACGCGGAGCGCTCGCTGGACCGGCGCGTGAGGGCGGCCGCCCCCGGCGGTTTCTCGGACGCCTTCCAGCAGGCCCGCATCCACCGCCCCGACGGCAAGGTGGTGCAGGGCGAGGTCATCCGCGACGAGCCGCCCCGCGACGACCCGGGCCCGAACGACGAGCCCCGCCCCCCGCTGACGCGGTGACCCTTTCAGGCCCGTCCGGCGGCTGAGGGCGGTCTCCGACGCCGCCCGGACGGGCCCGCCGAAACACGACAAAGCCGCGGGCCCGGTACACATACGTACCGGACCCGCGGCCTGCCGCGGTACCGTGCTAGCGGGTCACGCAGACTTCCTGCTGTCCCGAGGATGCACGGCGATATTCATCGCCCCGGAGCGCAGGACGGCCAGCCGCTCGGCCAGCACCTCCTCCAGCTCCTCGCGCGTGCGCCGCTCCATGAGCATGTCCCAGTGCGTACGCGCCGGCTTGCCCTTCTTCTCCTCGGGGCCATCCCCGTCCACCAGGAGTGCCTGGGCGCCGCACGCCTTGCACTCCCACTCCGGCGGAATCTCCGCCTCTACCGAAAACGGCATCTCGAATCGATGTCCGTTCTGGCATGCGTACTCCACCGCCTGGCGCGGGGCCAGATCGATGCCGCGGTCCGTCTCGTAGCTGGTAACCACGAGTCGCGTGCCGCGGAGAGCTCGCTCACTCATGAATCGTGCCTCCCGGGCTTGTCGCCCACAGGACAGGTGTCGCTGTCGTCGTCAATCGGTCAACGTCCGGTCGGCGGCAAAGATTCCCGTTGCCGGTCATGCGTCGCCCGTCGAACCGCTGATTTTCAGGTTTCCCAGGGTTCAAGTACCCGCCCATACCCGGTTTGTCACCTTTGACGGAAGTTGTCACCCAACGGTTCGCGAAGTTCCACTCGCCGTAACGGTCACCCGGGGCAGGCCAAAGGCGTACACTACCGGCCTTTTACTTCAACGTCTAAATCCGCTCGGGTACCGCGTTTCCCGCCGCCGCCACCGCCCGCCTGAGCGGGACCCGCGCGAGCAGTACCGAACCCACGACGAAGAAGACCACCAGAGAGATGATCGCGTCCCGGTAGCTGCCGGTCAGCTGGTAGGCCAGACCGAACACCAGGGGTCCCAGCCAGCTCAGACCTCGGTCGCTCATCTCGTACGCCGAGAAGTACTCGGCCTCCTTGCCGCGCGGCACCAGGTGCGAGAACAGGGAACGGGACAGCGCCTGGCTGCCGCCCAGCACCAGGCCGATCGCCGCCGCCAGCAGATAGAAGAGGACGGGCGATCCGGCGGGCAGGAAGTAGCCGGCGACCAGGATCAGCGTCCACACCACCAGGGAGCCCAGGATCGTGCGCTTCGCGCCGTACACCCGGGCCGTCCGGCCCATCGCCAGCGCCCCGGCCACCGCGAGCACCTGCACCAGCAGCACCGCCGTGATCAGCGTCGACTGGCCGAGGCCCAGCTCCTCGGAGCCGTACACCGAAGCCTGCGAGATCACGGTCTGCACGCCGTCGTTGTAGACGAGGTAGGCGAGCAGGAAGGACAGGGTCAGCGGATGGCGCCGCATGTCCGCCAGCGTGGCCCGCAGCTGCCGCCACCCCGAGCCCGTCGCCGCACCACGGCCGCCCGGCGCCACCCGGCGGTCACGCAGCCGACGCAGCGGGATGACGGTGAAGACGCCCCACCAGAGGCCCGCCGAGGCCAGGCAGATCCGTACCGCCTCGGACTCGGACAGGCCGAAGGAGTCGTGGCCCGAGTACAGGACCAGATTCAGTACGAGGACCAGCGCCCCGGAGGTGTAGCCGAACGCCCACCCCCGCGAGGAGACGTCGTCGCGCTCCTCCGGCTCCGCGATCTGCGGCAGATAGGAGTTGTAGACCATCATCGCCACCGCCGTCGCGGCGTTCGCCACGATGAGCAGGAAGGCGCCGAGCAGATAGCGGTCCCCGGCCAGGAAGAACATGGCGGTCGTCGCGGCGGCCCCGGTGTACGCCGTCGCCGCGAGGAGCGGCTTCTTGCGGCCCGTACGGTCGGCGGCCGCGCCCACCACGGGCATCAGGACGATCGCCAGGACGAGCGAGGCCGAGACCGCGTACGCGAACAGCGACCCGGCGCGCACCGGGATGCCGAGCGGGTGGACGTAGCCGTCGGAGTCCGCGGCGGCCTTGGCGACCGACGTCAGATACGGGCCGAGGAAGACCGTGACGACGCTCGTGGAGTAGACGGAGCACGCGAAGTCGTAGAAGTACCAGCCGCGCTGCTCCCTGCGCCGCGCGTCCGGGCCGTCCGGGCCGGAGGTGCCGTCGGCCGGCTCGGCGGTGTCTGCGGTCTCGGCCGTCATGGCGCCCCCTGGACTCTCCCCGTGCGGACGCCGGCCGCACGGCGGCGGCGGGTCAGGCCCACGCCCCCCGCTCGCTCAGCACCGTGCGCAGCGTCTCGATGTGATCGGTCATGATGCCATCCACCCCGAGGTCCAGGAGAGCGGCCATCCGCTCCGGTTCGTTCACCGTCCACACATGCACCTGGAGCCCCCGCGCATGGGCCTCGCGCACGAAGCGGCGGTCGACGACCCGGATGCCGTTCCGGCTCTCCGGCACCTGCGCGCACACCGCTCCGGCGCGCAGCGGGGCCGGGACGCCGTACGAGCGCAGCCGCAGGCCGAGCACGCCGCGCACGCCGTACGAGGTGGCCAGGCGCCCGCGGCCCAGCCGGTACGCCCGGGCGACCCGGGCCTCGGAGAACGAGCCGACGCACACCCGGTCCCAGGCGCCCGTCGCCCGGATCAGCTCCAGGAGCGGTTCGAGGGCCGCCTCCGCCTTGACGTCCACGTTCCACCGGGCCCCGGGGAACGTCTCCAGCAGCTCCTCGAACAGCGGCAGCGGCTCGCGCCCGGCGACCCGGGCCCGGCTTATCTCGTTCCACGGGAGCTCCGCCAGGCGGCCCCGGGCGTCCGTCACCCGGTCGAGCGTGGCGTCGTGGAAGGCGACGAGCCGGCCGTCCGCCGAGGCGTGCACATCCGTCTCGAAGTAGCGGTATCCGGCATCGGCGGCACGGCGGAAGGCGGCCACCGTGTTCTCGACGCCGTCCGCCGCGCCGCCCCGATGGGCGAACGCGAGCGGGGCGGGGTGGTCCAGATAGGGGTGGCGTTCGGAAGTCACCGCCGCAGTATGGACCGCCGGGGCGCGGACGTCCCGGCCGAGGGGGCGCCATCCCCGGGGATGGCGAAGACCCGCAGGAAGACCTGGGCGAGCGGGCCGATGGCCAGGGCGTACAGCACCGTGCCGACGCCGAGGGAGCCGCCGAGCAGGAAGCCGGTGACCACCACGGCGATCTCGATCGCCGTGCGCACCAGCCGGATCGACCTGCCGGTCCGGCGGTGGAGCCCGGTCATCAGACCGTCCCGGGGCCCCGGGCCGAAACGGGCGCTGATGTACAGCCCCGTCGCCATCCCGTTCAGCACGATCCCCGCCACCATCACCCCGGCCCGCGCCACCGGCCCGTGCATCTCCGGGACCAGGGCGAGCGTGCCGTCCATCGCGATGCCCACGGCGAACACGTTGGACACCGTGCCGAGCCCCGGCCGCTGCCGCAGCGGTATCCACAGCAGCAGCACGATCGCGCCGATGATGATCGAGACCACACCGATGCTGATCCCGGTCCGCTCGGCGAGCCCCTGGTGCAGCACACCCCACGGCTCCAGGCCGAGACCGGCGACGACCAGGAGGGCCGAACTCGCCCCGTACAGCGCGAGCCCCGCGTACAGCTGGACCAGCCGGCGGGTGAGGATCTTGGACAAGACGTGCCCCCTGGTGTGCCTGGTGTGGTGGTGTTGGACTGCTCCGTGTCACTCTGTGGCAGGGGATTGGCTGCCGGACATGGCCAATCCGAGGAAGGTGGACTGATTCTCATGGCGCAGTGGACTTCGGCGGTCGGTGCGGCCCAGCTGGCCCGGCAGCTCCAGGCCCAGCAGCGGCCGGTGGGCCCCGGCAGCCGCCGCCCGCCCGCCTACCGGGCCCTCGCCGACGGTATACGGCTTCTCGTCCTGGAGGGCCGGGTCGCGGTCGCCGCCAGGCTCCCCGCCGAACGGGAACTCGCCCTCGCCCTCGCCGTCAGCCGCACCACGGTCGCCGCCGCCTACGAGGCGTTGCGGGCCGAGGGCTTCCTGGAGTCCCGGCGCGGCGCGGGCAGCTGGACGGCGGTTCCGGCGGGCAACCCGCTGCCCGCCCGCGGCCTGGAGCCGCTGCCGCCCGAGGCCCTGGGCTCCATGATCGACCTGGGCTGCGCCTCGCTGCCGGCGCCCGAGCCCTGGCTGACCCGGGCGGTCCAGGGCGCCCTGGAGGAGCTTGCCCCGTACGCCCACACGCACGGCGACTACCCCGCCGGGCTACCCGCGCTGCGCCGGATGATCGCCGACCGCTACACCGCCGACGGCATCCCGACCATGCCCGAGCAGATCATGGTCACCACCGGGGCGATGGGTGCCATCGACGCCATCTGCCACCTGTTCGCGGGACGTGGCGAACGCATCGCGGTGGAGTCCCCGAGCTACGCCAACATCCTCCAGCTGATGCGGGAGGCGGGCGCCCGGCTGGTCCCGGTCGCCATGGAGGAGGGGCTCGGCGGCTGGGACCTGAACCGGTGGCGCCAGGTCCTGCGGGACGCCGCGCCCCGGCTCGGATACGTCGTCGCGGACTTCCACAACCCGACCGGGGCGCTGGCGGACGAGGAGCGCCGCCGCGCGCTGGTGGACGCCGCCCGCTCGGCCGGCACGGTCCTGGTGGTCGACGAGACGATGCGCGAGCTGCACCTCGACGAGGACGTGGCGATGCCGCGCCCGGTCTGCGCGTTCGACCCGGCCGGCAGCACGGTCCTGACCGTGGGCTCGGCCAGCAAGGCGTTCTGGGCCGGCATGCGGATCGGCTGGGTACGGGCCTCGCCCGACGTGATCCGCAGCCTGGTGGCCGCCCGCGCGTACGCCGACATGGGCACCCCCGTCCTCGAACAGCTCGCGGTGAACTGGCTGATGCGCACCGGCGGCTGGCAGGAAGCCGTGCGGCTGCGCCGGGAACAGGCCCGCGAGAACCGCGACGCGCTCGTCGCCGCGGTGCGCCGGGAGCTGCCGGAGTGGGAGTTCTCGGTGCCCGGCGGCGGGCTCACGCTCTGGGTGCGGACCGGCGGGCTCTCCGGTTCCCGGCTCGCGGTCGCCGGGGAAGGGGTCGGGGTGCGCGTGCCGTCCGGGCCCCGGTTCGGGGTCGACGGCGCATTCGAGGGCTACGTACGGCTTCCGTTCACGGTCGGCGGCCCGGTCGCGGACGAGGCGGCCCAGCGCCTGGCCCAGGCCGCCCGGCTGGTCGGCGCAGGCGCGGGGGCGGGCATGGAGGCACCGCGCACGTTCGTGGCGTGAACGACGGCGGGACCGCGAGCCCGGCGGGCGGGACAGCCCCCTGAAGGCGGAGGAGGGGCCGGCGCGCCGCCGGG
>NZ_JBMNDO010000001.1:0-254164 GCF_052542855.1 Streptomyces sp. SAS_281 | reverse complement strand
GGGCGGGGGCTTGCCCCCGCCCGGCCCGCGTCGCCCACCAAGCAGGAGATGAGGAGAGCCTGATGACACGGCACCGGCCCAGCCTGTTCGAGGGCGCGGGGCAGGCCATGCTGCGCGCCGCGGTTCACACAAGCGAGCCCGCCATGCCGCCCTGGCCGACGTCCACGGCACCCACGCAGGAGTGGCGCGCGTGGCTCAGCACGGTGTGGTCCGATACCGACTTCCGGCGGACCGTGTCGCAGGCGAGCCCTCACCTCACCGAGCAGGTGCAGGCCATCATCGACGGCCGCACGCCGAAGGCACGCCGAATGCGCCGGGCAGCGCTGTCCACCGCCCGCTACGCGATCCGCTACGCCCGCCGCTCCACCCCCTACGGCCTCTTCGCCGGCGTCGCCCCGCTCGCCTTCGACCGGGCCACGTCCGTCCACATCGGCACCAAGCACCAGGCCGTGGCACGCCCCGAGCCGGTCGGGCTCGACGAAATGCTCACCACCTGGGAGAGCGACGCGGTACGCATGGCCGACGCCGAGGTCTGCGTGAACACCCTGATCAGACAGCAGGGCCAGCACATCCTCGTACCGTCTGAGGGCGACGCCGCTTTCCGCCTCTCCCTCAGCCCGGCACTGCGTCTCGTACTCGACGTGGCCCGATCGCCGATCGGGTACCGCCAGCTGTCCGACAAGCTGGCCGCAGAATTCCCCGCGGTGAGCGACGCCTCACGCGACCGGCTGCTCGGTGAGCTGTTGCGGGTGCGGCTGTTGCGCTCCTCCCTGCGTGCGCCCGCCACCGTCGCCGACCCCACCGATGTCCTACCGCCTGCGGCGCGCGTCAAAGCAACCGATCTGCGGGCCGCATACGACCTACGGCTGGACGCCGACGTGCGCCTGCCCGAGCAGGTGCTGACTGAAGCGGAGACCGCGGCGAGCGTCCTGGCCCGCCTGGTCACCCACCCGGCCGGAACACCGACCTGGCGGCGGTGGATCGCGCAGTTCACCGAGCGCTACGGCGAGAACACCGCCGTGCCAGTGGAGATGGCCACGAACCCCGGCCAAGGAGTGGGCTTCCCTGCAGGCTTCGTCACGGCGAGCGAACCCCCTCGTCCGATGTCCCGGCGGGACCGCTTGCTGTTGGAGCTCGCCGGCACCGCCGCCGCCGAAGGCTGCCTCACCGTCACGATGACCGGGTCGATGATCGAGGAGCTGGAAGCAGCAGCCGGCGAGATGCCTCATGACACGGCGCCCCACCTCGAACTGGCCGCACAGGTCCACGCCACGTCCGTCCCTGCCCTGGACCGGGGCGACTTCCGGCTGCGAGTCCTGACCGTTTCCCGCTCCGCCGGCTCGATGACCGGCCGGTTCTGGCACCTCTTCCCCGGCACCGAGAGGACGTGCGCGCGCCTGCCTACCGTTGACCCGCAGGCCGAACTCGCCCAGCTCTCCTTCCACGCTGGACGCGTGCCGGCCGACCTACTCACCCGCGCACCCCAGGCCCTGCCCCGGATCGTCAGCGTCGGCGAGTTTCGGCGCCCCGGACCGCATGTCCTCTTCCCTCGCGACCTGTCGGTCACCGTCGCGGACGGTCTCCCCAAGCTGGTGGAATCCGCGACGGGCAGGCCGCTGGAGCTGCTGGCCCCCACCGCCATCAACTTCCTGTGGAACAACTACACCCCGCCGATGGCGCGCTTCCTCGGCGAGATCGGCCGGGCCGCGTCCCCGCAGGTGACCTGGTTCGACTGGGGCGCCGCCTGGGCCCTGCCCTTCACCCCGGCCCTCACCTACCGGCGCACCATCCTCACCGCCGGCCGTTGGAAGATCCGCAGCCGCACGCTGCCCGCCCGCACCGCCTCACTTGAGCAGTGGGCGGACCAACTTCACGCCTGGCGTGCCCGGGTCCGTGTGCCGGAACGGGTCCTTCTTGCCGAGGACGACCAGCAGCTGCCCCTCGACCTTTCCCGCGACGTCGATCTGGACCTGCTGCGCGCGCACCTGGATTCCAGCTCCTTCGGCATCGCCACTCTGCACGAGGCGCCCCCGACGGGGGCCGACGGGTGGATCGGCGGCCGGGCCCACAGCATCGTCGTCCCACTGGCCAGGCGCTCATGACCATGATCGCCGTGCCCCGCACGCAGGACCTGTCCGAGGGCGCCCTGGGGATGGCCCTGCTCGACATCGAACGCCACGACCTGTCCACCGCTCGCCGGCACCTAACCCAGGCCACTGCACGCGGGGTCAGCACCGGCAGCAACGCCAGCCTCTTCCACGGCGCACCTGCCCTGGAGTTCGTCCTGGCCCGCGCCCACGGAGCCGGCGACGACGTCCGCGCGGCGGTCGACCGCGTTGTGGACGCCCGGCTCGCCGCAGCCCACCGCCGTCAGGCGTCCGGCGCACTGCCCCACCTCGCAGAGTGGGACCTCATCCGGGGCCTGACCGGGCTCGCCGCCCTCTTGCTGTCCCGCCAATCACCCGCTCCCCGGCTGCCCGACGTCCTCACCTGCCTCGTCGCGCTCGCCCGCCCCGGCCACAGCGACGGCCGGGTACTGCCCGGTTGGTGGTCGGCGGCCGGCCCGGACGGGAAGGAGATGGTCGGCGGGCATGGCAACAACGGCATGGCTCACGGCATCGCCGGGCCCCTTGCCGTGCTCTCCCTCGCCTTGCGCGAAGGCGTCCGCGTCCCCGGGCAGGAAGAGGCCGTCGGCACTGTCGCGACCTGGCTCGACCGGCACGGCAGCCATTACTGGTCCACCGCAGCCCATCTGGACGTCGAGCAACCGCCTGCACCGGAGCCATCCCGCCCGTCCTGGTGCTACGGCCGGCCCGGTATCGCCCGCGCCCAGCAGCTCGCCGCACTCGCCCTCCAGGACCCAGCCCGCCGCCGGGTGGCCGAGGACACCGTGGAGAGCATCCTGACCGACCCGACGCATCTCGCCCCGGTCACCGACTCCACGCTTTGCCATGGCTGGGCCGGGTTGCTGACGCTCACCCGCGCGGTCGCCGCCGACAGCACCACCCCTGACCGCTTCACCCCGATCATCCAGGACCTGCAGCAACGGCTGGCCAGCGGCTGGGAGCACCTGCCCAAGCTCGGCTTCATGGAAGGCCGTGCCGGAGCCCAACTCGCCCTCCACTCCCCCGATCCCACGGGGTGGAGCCGCGTCCTCCTGCTCACCTGATCCCCGGACCTGCCCATGCACAAGGAGCTTCCCGTATGAACTTCGACGACGAGAACCTGCCGATCCCCCCGGCCGCGTCCTGGTGGCACGCCTCCGTGGCCTTCGCCGATCCGCACGTAGATGCTGCTCGGGCCCTGGCGACCGCGCTCGGCGAGCACCGTTTCCACTTCCTGCGCAAGGACGGGGGCGTGCGCCTGCGCACCGATCAGCCCGCCGCCGGTCTCCTTGACCAGCTCCTCGCTGACCGCGTCATCACCGGATGGACGGGCGGGGTCTACGAGCCGGAGACCTATGCGTTCGGCGGCCCAGGGGGCATGGCCGTCGCGCACGACGTGTTCTGCGCCGACAGCCCGGCCGCGCTCGCCGAGACCGGCACCCTCGGCGCCCGCGAGCGCAGCGTGATGCTGCTGTCCGCCATGATCCGCGAGGCCGGGCTGGACCCGTTCGAAGCCGGCGACGTCTACGCCCAGTGGGCAGCTCTGCGGCCCCCCGTCACGCCGCCCCAGGGGCCTGCCCTGGAGAAGGCTGTCTCCGCGATGCGGCGGCTGATGAACGCGGACGCCGCCCTGCGCCCGGCGCCCGAGGCGGGCTGGGTCGAGCGGGTCGCCGCGTTCGAGGACGCCGGCCGACGCCTGCGTCGGCTCGCCGCCGACGGCCGGCTGATACGCGGAATCCGGGGCGTCATCACCCATCACGCGATCTTCGCGTTCAACCGCGCGGGCGTGCCTGCCGAAGCGCAGGCCGCCACCGCGTGGCTCGGCCGTCACGTCGCCTTCTCCGCCGGAGAAGGCGCTGACGTGTCTACCCGCAAGTCCGCCTCCGCAGACCCTAGCCTCCCTCGAATGGAGACCACCGTGACACCCGTGACCGACCCCATCAACCTGCGTGAAGCCCTCGCCCAGAGGCTCATCGACAGCGGCCACCTGCGCAGCAAGGCGGCCATCGACGCCTTCCGCACCACCGACCGGAACGCCTTCCTGCCCGGCGTCGATCTGGAGAGCGCGTACAAGGAGGACGCGGTCCCGGTCAAGCACGACGAGTACGGGGAGATGATCTCCTGCATCTCCGCGCCGTCCATCGTCGCCACCCAGCTCGAACAGCTCGGGGCCCAGCCCGGCCACAAGGTCCTGGAAGCCGGAGCCGCCACCGGCTACAACGCCGCCCTCCTCGGCAAGATCGTCTCCCCCGGCGGACAGGTGTGGACCCTCGACGTCGACCAGGATCTTGTCGCAGGTGCGGGCAAACACCTCGCCGAGGCCGGCGTCGACAACGCCACCGCGGTGATGGCCGACGGCGCCGCCGGGCTGCCCGAGCACGCCCCCTACGACCGGATCATCTTCACCGTCGGCGCCGGCGACGTCCCCGTGAAGATCCTCGACCAGCTCGCTCCCGGCGGGCGCCTGGTCCTGCCGATGCGGATCCGCGGCAGTATCTCTCGGAGCTTTGCCTTCGAACGTGACGGAGAGACGTGGAAGACCGTCTCCTGCGAGATGGCCACCTTCATCCCGCTGCGCAAGGGCGTCTGCGACGACGTGTACACCCTCGTACCGATGGCGGGGGACGGCAACGTGCGACTGGAGACGTTCAGCGAGCAGGACATCGACCGCGACGCCCTGCGCACCGTCCTCGACCAGCAGCAGACCAAGATCTACACCGGGGTGAAGTTCCGCCAGGGCTCCGCCTGGGAGTGGCTGTACCTGTACCTGGCCTGCGTGCTGCCCAACGGCCTCTCCCGACTTCCGGGTCAACGCCACGGATTCACCCCGCACTTCGGCTGGGGCTCCATGGCCGCCCTCGACGGCGGATCACTTGCGTACCTGACCATCCGCGAGGGCGAAGACAAGGAAGGCCGGTACTGGGAAGTGGGTGTGATCGGCCACGGCGAGGGTCGCGCCGCCATCGCCGAGCGCGTCGTGGACGAGATCCGCGCCTGGGACGCGACCGGCGGAAACGACGCCCCGGAACCCGGCTTCCGGATGGCCGTCGCCGATGCCCGTGAACGGCTTACGGCGGACGACCCGCGCTTCGTCGTCGACAAGCCTTACAGCCGACTGGTCGTCGACTGGGCGCGCAAGGGCTGAGTCGGTGATCCCCGCGATAGCCAGCCGCATCCCACTGGTCCGCCGCACCAAGGCGCCCGCGCTCCCCATGGTGGAGCGCATCAAACACCTCACCGGGCTGACCGTCGCGCCCGCAGGTGCGGGCCACCACAACTTGGTGGCCCGCACCTGCGGGGTCCTCAACTACGCCGCGCTAATCGCCTCCGACGTCGGCTTACCCGGCCTGGCCGAGGACCTGTGCTGGCGCCAGCACCAGGTCTTCGCCGATGCCGGGCGTCTGAATGGGCGGATCGCCGTCATGTCGCTGATGCCGCTGGTCAACCTCTCCCGACTGCAGACCCGCGCCGGCCGGGGCGAACTCGGCTACAGCTTGTTGCGCTGCCTCAACGACGCGGCCCGCCACCGGAGCAAGACCAACATCGACGGCCGCACGGTCGACCTCGCGGCCCTCACCGGAACGGACCAGGACCATCGCACCGTGTGCCAGGAGCTGTACGTCACCCTGCTCGTGGACGGTGCCCGCGCCCTCGCCCAGATCGGCCGGTGGACCGAGGCCGCCGATGCCATGGCCCAGCACCGCGGCATCGGTAACCGTCTCCTCGACGGCCGCCAGATCAAGATCATGGCCCTCATGGAACAGGGCCAGGAACAGCAGGCCCTCGACCTGATCGACGCCACCCAGCCCACGGAGCCCTGGGAGAAGGCCGTCGCGCTCCTCCTACACGCCCACTGTCGGCCCCCTGACGGCCCCGTCCCCAAAGCCGATCTCGACCGAACCCTCGATGAAGCCCTTCAGCTCCTTGTCCAGCCCGATTTGTCGACCGCTGCCTTCCAGACCCGGGTGGGCCTCTCGGCTCTGGAGCTGGATCGAGCCGGGCGTCATGCCGCCCCAATTCTCGCTGCCCTCGTCAACGTTGCCCGACTCGACGCCTACGCAGCACGAGAGGCTCTGCACCACCCCGTCGCCGCATCAGCCCTGGTCGACCAGGCGACAGCAGAGCTCACCACGGTGATCGCCACGGCCGGACTGGGAGTCGGTGCCCTGTCCGCCCACGACCACGAGGCTCTGACTGGCGCGGTCGGCCATGCCGAGAGGGAGCTGGAATGGCTGCTGCAGGCCGAGCCGGATTGCGTTTAGGAGGGGACGGCTTGCGGCGCCCCGGTGTACCCCCTGCACGGTGCGGTGTTATCAGCGTTTCGGCCATTCCCTGCCCGCAGCCGCTCCCAGTCAGATCAGGGATCGAGTGCCCGTCGGGTCAGCGCACGCTGGGAAAGCGGGCTTCCCAGCACGACCGAATGACGTGTGTTCGATATCGCATCCGTGTCGTTAGACCTCACGACTCAGCCGCAGCGACCGTCCTAGGGGGAACGATGACCTCGGCCATTCCACAAGACCAGCCGCCGCAATCCCGCACTCAGGGGGACCTCTGGGCCCCTGCCGTGCTCCTCGACGACCTCGCCCCCTTCATGCGGGTGGCCGTCCAGAACGGCGCGTTGTACAGCGAGACGGGCTGCACCGCATGACCCGCACACCGGCCGATGCGCCCCACCGCGCGCCGGCTGCTACAGCGGCCGGGCGTCCCGACACCCGACTCGTGGTGCTTCGCGGGAACTCAGCGTCGGGCAAGTCGAGCGTGGCCCAGGGGCTGCGAGATCACTACGGCCGCGGTGTCGCGATCGTGGGCCAGGACGTGATCCGCCGGAACGTGCTGCGCGAGCACGACACCACGGGCGGTGCCAACATTGCCCTGCTCGGCAGGATCGCCCGCCAGGCCCTCGACGCGGGCTTCCACGTAGTGCTCGAAGGGATCCTGTACGCCGACCGCTACGGCCACATGATCACGTCACTGGTACGGGACCACCGCGGCGTCTCGGCCTGCTACTACCTGGACGTGCCGCTGGAGTCGACGTTGGTACGGCATGCGTCGAAGGCGGACGCCGCGTACCTGGAGCAAGTCACCGACCGCCACCTCACCTCGTGGTACCGGGAGCTGGATCTGCTGCCAGGCGGACTGGAAGCCGTGATCCCGGTCGACAGCACGCTGCAGGACACCGTCGCCCGGATCGTGCGCGACACCGATTTGAACCCTGCCGCCGCCCCGCCACCGCAGTGCAAGCCTTCACAGGGAGACGCCATGAACCCTCTGGTGCTGATGTCCGATCCGCAGGTCGCGGCGATCCCGGTGCGCGAGTGCGGAGAACCGCTCGTCGACGTGCGCGACCACGACTTCCGCATCGACCCCCGCAAGCAAGACTCCCTGGGCGCATTCGCCCACGTCCGTGAAGGCATCCTCGCCCGGCTGAAGCATGCTCGTTCGATCCTGCCCGCCGGCACCGACCTGCTGTTCATCGAGGGCTACCGGCCACTGGCGCTCCAACAGCGCTACTTCACCGCGTACCGCGACGAGCTCGCCGCCGCCCATCCCGACTGGACACCTGAGCAGCTGCACCAGGCCGCCAGCCGGTACGTGTCTCCGCCGGAAATCGCGCCGCACTCCGCCGGCGCGGCCGTGGATGTGACCCTCGTCGACCAGGACGGCCACGAACTCGACCTCGGCACCCGCGTCAACGCCACCCCCGAGGAAAGCAACGGAGCCTGCTTCACGCACGCCTCAAACCTCAGCGACCAGGCGTGCCACCACCGCATGCTGCTGCTCAACGCCATGAAGAGCGCGGGCTTTACGAACTATGGAACCGAGTTCTGGCACTTCTCGGCAGCAGACAGGTACGACGCGCTGATGCGCCAAGAGCCGCATGCGCGCTACGGACCGATCAAACTGCCCTAGCACGTCGGCGGACTCGCCCATTCCCCCGCCGCCCGCTCCGATCCGCAGACACAGGAGTGCGGCGGCCACCGTTCCGCGACCGGTCCGCACGACCGCGACGGCCGGACAGGCACCGAACCGAGGCACATACATATGTCCGACGACACCCAGACCACTGCTTCCACCGCGAGCCCGGACTACTGGGAACCGCTCTGGGCCGACGGCCGCCGCTACCGGCAGCTGTGCCAGGCCGAGAAGCAGCTGATGGCCGAGCATCTCTGTCCCGGCGAGGGCCGCCCCGCCCTCGACATCGGCAGCGGCGACGGTGGCCTTGCCCGCCACCTTCACCACGAACTGGGCTACCGCACGACAGGCATCGACTGCTCCGCCACCGCCGTCACGCTCGCCGCCGCCCAGGACACCGGTCCCGGGCCGACATGGCAGTGCCTGGACATCACCGCCGACGACCTCGCAGCACTCCCGGACGCGGCGTACACCCTCATCACCTGCCGTCTGGTCTACCGGTGGATGGACGACAAACCCGGCTTCCTCAGCCGGGTCAGCCGCCTGCTCGCGCCCGGCGGGACCTTCTGGGTCGTCACCGAAATCGCTGGCCGCCGCACGAGCACCGACCCGGCTCTCCTCGGACTCGGCATCTCGCCCGCGGACGCCGAGCTGCTCACGGCCGGCTGGTCCGTCGTGCGTACCGCGGACCTCGACGTCCTGCGCTGCTACGCCCTGCGCCCCTGACCACCCAGCGCTGCCCCGCGAACGGAAGGAAGCCCTTCGTGCTGGAAATCGAGAAGCACATCGCCGGCGTCTGGACCCTCTACGGCCAGCATCAGCTCGGCCGCACGTTCAACCTGCCTGAACTGGACGACTGGGACTGGGACATCCCGCAGGCCGGGCCCGGCATTGACGTGCTCGGCGAGGTCGCGGGCCTGCGCGTCCTGGACCTCGGAGCCGGAGTTGGCAGGCACGCCGCCCACCTGGCCTCCCTCGGCGCTCACGTCACCGCTGTCGATGCCTCCCCCACCCAACACCAGCGCGCCCTCACCCGATACCCCGACGCCCCCGGCCTGCGTTTCGTGTGCGCTGACGCCGTCGACCATCTACGGAAAGCTGAACCCTACGACCTGATCTACTCCGTCAGCAGCACGGACGAGGTCATCAGGGAAGCCGAATGGATCCATACACTGATTAGAGCACCAGTTCGAATCTCAGGTATCACCGGCCCGCCCGTGGGACCTGTGCGGCTCGCTCAAGCTCCGGCTGGCGCCGACACCGACGACGCCGCGGTACAACGCTTCCTCCGGCGCCTCAAGAACGTCCACGTCGCACGCTCCTACGTGATGATGGACTACGACATCCGCATGGAAAACGTCGAGGCCGCCATCAAGCTCACCCCCGGCCTGGAATCACCGACCGTGTCACCACTGCACAGCGAGGGCTGGGCAGCCGTACGCGCCATGGTCCCCGCCGACGATGCCCAACTCATCATGGACAAGCTCGAAGCCGCCGGCGCCCGCGCCATCCTGACGACCCGCATCCACGCCTGCCGCATGACTTGTCGGCGGTGAAGGGCCGCCTTGGTGTCGGCGTATCCGTTAACCGGATAACTCGTATGGCCGCCCCGACCGGGGACGCTCTGCACCGGGCCGGCGGATCGCGTCGCGGTGTAGGCGGCGTACGGGTCTGAAGAGGCATGGGCGCTGTGGATTGAGTCGTTCCTCGTTTCACCCTTCGCCACGCTGGGACGGCTCGCGGACATCGACGGGTCTGGTGTAGGCGTGAGCTACCTGGAGGAGCCAGTCCGTGTCGGCGCGCAGGTCTTTGCGGGCGGCTGTCTTCTTCGGCGGAGGGGCCACATCGTGGGCGAGGTGGCCGACGGCCAGGTCTGCGAGTGCCGCCTTCACCACGGCTGCTTCGATCGCGGCGGCGGCGCGATCGGTGCCCGATGTGAACGTCCGGGAGGCAGCTTCCTGAGTACTGCGGGATCGGTACGGTCGCAGTGCGAGGATGCCGTCGCTTATTTCGATGACGCGTCGCTGAAGGTGATACGAGGTATCGGAATCGGGTGTGCTGCCCGCGATCGGCCTGGCGGGCGAGAGAACGATATGCGGCACAGCCTCCGCAAGGTCCCGCCACAGAGGGGTGAGAGCTTCGAAGGAAGCCTTTTCCCAGCGGCGCTGGCGCATGTGCCGGATCGGATAGACGACGGCGGGCAGGGTCAGACCGAGACAGATCAGCACGACGGCAAGCGCTGGAGACGTCACACCGGCTGCGCAGCGCACGGCGCTCAGTGAGGTGCACCTGTCCCCGTGGCTGATGGGCGCCGGGTCCAGCCCCAGGTCTAGGAGTCTGAAGGATATGTAGCCGAGGTGAATCAGCGCGAAGCCCGTGCCCACCGCCGCGGTACGCAGGCCGATACGCACGGCGGTCCGTCGCGTCCTCCCCACTTGGCGCAGCGCCTGGACGACGAAGTTCACGTCCGTGGCTCCGATGACGGAGATGTACACGAGCATGTAAAAGACGTACGCGCGTGCCGAGTGACGGGTGGCCTGCTCGTATGCGAATAGGGCAACGACGCTGGCGAGGCCAGCAATAATCCATTTCAGACGCGCTCTGATGAGCCTCCTTGCTTCGGCGGGGCCCAGATTGAGCTGGAGCGAAACGGCCAGGACCGCTGCGGTCGCTCCCAGCGATGCACAGTCGCCGAGAATTCGGCTTCCATGGGGAACGGCCGCATCGAGGATTCCCTCGACCAGAGGCGCATACGAGGCAAGGAAAAGGGCGAAGGCCGCCAGGAGCGCGCTCATGGCCCACGTACCGGGAGGCCGCGGCCTCCTCCTGCCGAGAACCCAAAAAACGCCCGCCACGGCGAGCAGCGTGGCCATGCCGAGGAAAAAGATGCTCACGGGTCGACTTGACGCCTTCTAGAGGACTGAGTGCCCGAAGCCCCCCGGTGCTCCGGGCCCAGTCTTGAACGGGTAGGGGATTTTGCAGACTTGACGGTCAAGCCGGTGCCGGCGGCGGCACACAGGGCCGGACGCCTTCGGGTGAGCCACACGGCTGACTCTGGGAGCAGGTCAAGCCGAGAGAAATCTGCGAGGGCGACGTAGCTACCGCCCGCGAGGATGTACTGCCGAGAATGCGGGCGTCTGCGGCACTAGCGGCGGAAACGGAGGCGCAAGAGAAAAGGCTCATCGACCCCGTCTCCAGGCGGTCGGGAATGGCTGAGCAAAGAGAGCGTCCCACCTGGCTGGGCTGGTCTCCGGGCGGCGGGGCGGAGCGTCCCGGTCCTGGTAGATGCGTCGCCGGACCAAGCTGGCCATGATTTCGGCCTCTCGCTCTTCGCCGGTGGAGTACCCCGTGCGGCCCGACGCCCGGAACAGCTCTCCCGTGTCCGAGTCGGCCACCAGCCTGCCGGGATGGTCGCAGTACACATGGCTCAGCTCGTGCGCGAGAATATGCCGCTGGTGATGCACTGAAATGCCTTGCGCATAGAAGATCACGTCCGAGGTCTGCGTTTCCACCCGCATACCACAGACCCCACCGGAAATAACGAAGTCGGGAAGTGGGTTGAAGATAATTCCCTTCCCCCGTCGATCCGCTATTGCATCACAGAATTGGCGCGTCGTGAATCGATACGGGAGGCCGAGTTCATCGATCTTCTTCTCGCACTGCTCCCGCAGACGACGCTCAGCAACTTCGGACATGCACACGGCAAACTCCCATCTTCCGCATTACGGGCGCCCACGAGGCAGCGAGAACGCCAAAAGGTTAGGCCGAACCGGAACTAGCGGAACTGGGGCTGCCGCATACGGAACGTAACCTCCACCTGGGCCCAAGGGGGGCGACCTGTGATGCCCAGGTACACACCGAAAGGCCCATAGGCACCATTTCGGTCATGCCGTCGGCGCGCGAGGCGCGGAGCGCGATCGGCCCGCACTGGAGCCGGTTACGCTGAATGACGGAATGTTTCGCGATTTGTGACACAGATCACCAAGGCGGGGTTACGTTCCCGATCATGATTTCTGGGGACCGATACGACGGAGTCAGCGGCGAGCCACTGCCGATCCTGATGCGGTACTGGCGGGCGAGACGGAATCCCCGAGATATCCCCGGCCTCCCGCAGACGGTGCGGCGTAGAACGGGACTGACCCAACAGGATGTGGCCCACCTGGCAAAGGCGAGCGTGCGCTGGTATCGGCAGTTGGAGAACGGCGTCGCGGCCGACTATTCGGCCGACCTCCTTGACCGCGTCGCAACTGCACTTGACCTGAGTCCCGCCGAACGCGCCACGCTGTATCTGAGAGCCGTAGGCCGGCCACCGGCCCCCTCAACACCGTCCGGGAGCGGAGCGTCTGGGGAGTGGGACCAGGACCTGCTCCAGTGGTTCCTGGAGAACCAGGAGCCAGTTCCGGCCTTTGCCACGGACCTGTGCTGGGATGTGGTCGCGCACAACTCCAGCCTGCGGCGCTGGTTTCCCTGGGTAGAGCACGGAGCCAACCAGATGCGCTGGGTATTTCTCGATCCCTCGGCGCGGGAGCAGTTGGTGAACTGGTCGGTGGACTGGGCGCGGCCTTTTCTGGGACAGCTCCGCTATGCGCGGGCCCATCACCCGGAAGACGTCGCGCTGGCCCAGCTCGAACACGACATTCTCACGGGTTCCCCGGCCGCGCGGACATTGTGGGGCCGACCGGAGTTGGTTGAGCATACCCACGGAGAAATCCGTCGCCTCAGGCTCCCGTATCACCAGGGCAGGGAAGTGACCGTGCGCATCGTCACGATGCGGCCGATTCGCACCGTATCGCTCTGCGTGAATCTGCTGGTGAAGTACGGCTTCCCCGGGGGATCAGCCGACGCGTGACCACCGCGCCCCCTGCCGGGAAGTGACCCGCGCGCCGCGCTTCGGGCCTGGGCTTCACTCGTCGTCCAGGAGGTCGGAGAGGTCTGCTTCCGGCAGCCCCTGCAGCCGGCGCGTCTGGTCGAGCACCACTTCCACCATCCGCAGGCTCGACTCGTCCAGGCCGTCCGCTCGCAGGGCGACCCGGAGTACCCCCCGGTCACGCATGGCCGCGAGCACCCGCTCCTCGGCACCCTGCAGTTCGCTGCCCTGGTCCACGTCGGCGCCGGGCTCGTCGGCGCCGGGCTCGTCGGCGCCGGGCTCGTCGGCGCCGAGAAAGTAGTTCGGCTCCACCTTGAAGAAGGCAGCCAAGCCTTTGACCGTGGCCCACTTAGGGTTTTGGTTGACGCCCGTGCGTAGCTGCTGGAGGCCGCTCGGTGTGATCTTGATGCCGGTGCGGTCGAGGATGCCCTGGGAAACCTCCAAGTACGTGTACATGCGCCCTGCCGGATGTCTCTCCGTCTGCCAGAGGCGTTCGAGCAGCTCTGAGAAGGCTAGCTCTCCATTGCTCTGCGTCATCCATGGCCCTTTCGTCGCAGACGTCATTCTATCCACTGCAGTGGCGCCCCCGCGTGTCTCAAGTGGCAAAACTGCAGTTGACGGGGAGTGGGTGTCGGGGTGTACTTGCCCCCACGTTCGACCACCGGAGTGGATCGCTCCTGGTCGCAGGGCCATGGCGGGCCGCTGGCTCGCCGTCGATTGAAGGGCGAAGGAACTATGCGGCTCGTTCGACGGACTGGCACCTGCCGGCAGCCCCAGGCCCCCGCAACCAGTACAGGGTTTAAGAGCTACCTCTGGACCTTGACGCGGAGCCGTGCGTATGTTCGTCATCCCCCGCCGGGCAGACCGCCCGCGTGGACGAGCACAGGAGCACTGACGTGCACAACCTCCGGGCCTCATAAGTCCTTGGATACGGCGACGGCGCCCAGGAGCTGGAACTCTCGGACGCCGACCGCCTGACGGTACCCCCGCCCCGGCAAGGGCGGAGATCACCCACCACCGCACCGGACCTTTCCTACGGGCACCCCGGCGCGGCTTTCACTACAGAAGAGAGTCTGTCATGCCGCCTGCCCTGCGCAAAGGGCCGGCGCTGCCGGCCTGCGCGGCAGCCACCCCCGCTCCCCCGCTTCCCGTCCCGTCGAGACCCATGCCCGTGCGCCTACTGCAGGTGGTGTCCCGATGAGCGGCCAGGCACGCAAGTGGGTGTGGGAGAGCAGCAGCAGCCGCGGCACTGCCCGCCTGGTCCTGCTGTCGATCGCCGACCGGATCCCCGACGAGCAGTGCGTCGCGTACGCCTCCGTGACCGAGCTGATGACGCGGACGAACGCCAGCCGCAACGCGGTGCGTACCTCACTGGCCTTGCTGGCGGACGCCGGCGAGCTGGAGGTCATCCACGAATACGAGGGCCCGCAGCACAGCACGGTCTACCGCATGCCGCGTCCAGCTGCCTGGCTCGCGAAGGTCGCCGCTGCACAGAAGGCAGACCCGGCCCAGAGCGTCGAGGATGTCAAACCGCTGACGGACGCCGATCCCCCTCCGGCTTTGAAGGACCTTGACGAGGAGCGGCTGCGCAAACACCGCATCTGGCGCACCACGGGGTCAGAAACGGGCCCCCGTCGTCAGAATCCGGCCGGGTCAGCATCTGCTCCCCCTCGTCAGAATCCGACCCCTCCCCGGGTCCAAAACGGACCCCCCTCCGGGGCCAAATCTGACCCCCAGAACTGTAGTAGTGAACCGAAGGTGAACCGTAGGTACAGCAGTGGTGCTGCCGACCTCACCTCGGCTACTGACTGGCAGGTCGACGACGCGAGCCTGTCTTGGGCCCAGCAGCAGGGCCACCTGGAACGCCTCGGCGAGCAGGGCCTGCAGGCCGCGGACGCGAAATGGCGCCATTACCGCGCCACCTGGAGCCCTCGCTCCGCTGCTGCCTGGGCTACCGACTGGCGGTCCTGGATCGACCGCGAGCACACCCCCGCACCGCAGCGTCCGAGCCTCTACGCCCTGCCCGGCGGCAGTCCCGCCCCACAGGCCGGCATGACCCGCTCCGAAGCGCACATGGCCGCCCTGCTCGCCGCCATCGACGAACCGACTGGAACGGAATAACTGCATTGGACCGCCGCGAAGTTGCTGCCGTAATCGCCTACGTCGGCCGCCTGGACCCGCGCACGATCCGCACTGACGCGGGCGAGGCCCGCGACCAGCTCGCCATGTGGCACGAGCTGCTCGGGGATGTGCCCATGGCTACCGGCCAGGGCTGGGATGTGCGCGACGTGGTGCGCAAGCGCATCGTCGCCTCTCCGTACCCGATCCTGCCCGCCGATGTGGCCCGTGAGTGGAACGCCCACTACCGCGATCGTCTGGGCCGGCACACCGATCCAACGCCGATGGCCAACCCCGACGATCCGCGCGCCTGGCGAGCGGAGCTTGTGGCGACCCGCGACGCCGTCGTGACCGGGCGGATCGCCCCGTCGCCGCACCGTGGGGTGACGGCCGGGGAACCCCGCCCCGGCCTGGAGAAGACCCTCAAGGCCGTCGGCATCTACGTCCCGGACGCCGTACGAGCCGAGCTCGCTCCCTTCCGTCCGGCCCGTGCCGCCCGCGAAGCCGTCATCGCTGCCGGTGGACCCGACGTCTTCTGCGTCCCGTGCGAGAGGTGCCGCGCCCCGAAGGGCGAGCCCTGCCGCGAACTGAGCGGTGGAGGTGTCCGCAACCGGCACACCAAACCGCGCATCGAGCCGCATCCGACCCGCGTCGAGGACGCCCTGGCCGCTCAACCCCAGGCCATACCTGCCTGACCCGGCCACCACCCCCTCGAAGAAACGTTCCTCCATGCGGTACGGCCCGCCGCCGTGCCCCAAGCCCGCCTCGCCAAGGCCAGCCGCACCCCGCCACCACCGGTGCCGAGCGAACCGCGCCGGCCGAGGCGCCCTTCGGAGACTCCCTTGCGCCACATCACCACCAACGACTCCCCGGCCGCGACCATCCGTGGCATCGCCGACCACAGCTGGCAGGCCCGTGGCCTGTGCCACAACATGCCGCCAAAGGTCATCGACTCGCTCTTCTTTCACGCGGCCCGCGACCGCACGGCCATCGGTAAGGCGAAGTCGATCTGCGGCCAGTGCCCCGTGAAGAGGGCCTGCTTCGACTACGCCCTCGGCAACGAGATCAGGCACGGAATGTGGGGCGGCCTCACCGAGGACGAGCGCCGCCCCTGGCACGCCAAGGTCAACAAGCGCCTGGACTACAGCCGGGTGAAGGCAGCCTTCGAAGGGCGTGACATCCACCTCAGCGACGCCGAACGCGAGGCCGTCACCCGCCACGCGTACGTCCGAGGCTGGAGCCCCGAGCGCCTCGCCTTCACGCTGCGGCTCGACCTGGACTGGGCGCGTGACCTGATGCGCAACGCCGCTCACGCTGTCGCCGACCGCGACCGCTACTGGGACCAGGACGACGAGACCGAGCCGGCCGACGACGAGACGGCCCAGGACGAGACGGCCGAGGATGAGGACGTTGTCTCGCCGGTGCAGGTGCCCCGCCAGGTTCAGACCCACTCCCTGATCGCCGCTCTCCGAAAGGCCGCATGACTCACCCCATCGCCATGTCTCTGCCACTCGGCATTGATCCCGTCCACCCGGTCGCTGCTGTCGGGGTGCTCGCCCTGGTGCTGGCCGGATGGTCGATCCGACGCAACCGGAGACGGGCAGGCGCCCCGCGCACCGGCACCCCCACGGTCTGGGTCGCTGCCCTCGCGGCGCTGGGCTGCACGGCGTACAGCGCGGAGACCAGCTGGTTCTTCGCCGCTGACTACCTCGGCATGACCGGCACCGTGCAACGGGCTGCCTTCTTCTCCACAGCCGAGCTGGCGCTGTTCGCGAACGCTCTGCTGGCCCGCCAGAACCTGCGCAATCAAGGCGCACCCGGTGTGCCCGGCGTCCTGGTCTGGGTGCTCACCGGGGTGCAGATCATCCCGGCGTACGCCGAATCAGGGCCGGTCGGCGGCACCGTACGCGCGATCGTCGGTCCGGTCATGGCGGCCATGCTCTGGCATCTGGCCATGGGTATCGAGCTGCGGCTGCACAAGCCGGGCGCCTCCTCGCAGGGGCTGTTGGCTACGCTCGGCCGCGAAGTACGGGAACGTCTCCTCTCCCGCCTGGGTGTCGCCACACGGAACCGCGATGCCGCCCAGATCACCAGGGAGCGCGCCACGGAGCGAGCGGGGGCACTCGCGTCCCGACTGGCCAAGATGGCGGAGAAGGACCGCACGAATCGCCACGGGCGCCGGATCGAACGGCGGCTCGAGACGGCCCTTTCACGATCCGGGGTCGGCACCGATCCTGACCAGCGTCGTGTGCTTCTGGACCAGCTGGCCGCCCGCCGGCATGCCGCGGCCCTCGCCTCTGTCGCCCTGCCGTCCCCTTGGACTCAGCCCTCGTGGGAGCAGGACGACCACCTCGGGGACCGGTCCCCACGCGCTACGGCCCCGGGGACTCGGACGCTCCCCGAGGAACAGGTGAGCCCGACGGGGACGGTCCCCGAGGCCGGTACCCGAACCGCAGCCTCGATCGGGGACCGCGCTGTCGGGGACGCGGCCGGGCCCGTTGGGGACGGTCCCCACACCGTCCCCAACGACAACGGGGACCGGGAACACCCCCACACCGAAACGGGGACCGAGCCCGCCGGGAACCGTCCCCACACCGTCCCCAACGACAACGGGGACCGGGAACACCCCCACACCGAAACGGGGACCGAGCCCGCCGGGAACCGTCCCCACACCGTCCCCAACGACAACGGGGACCGGGAACACCCCCACACCGAAACGGGGACCGAGCCCGCCGGGAACCGTCCCCACACCGTCCCCCTGCGCCGCAAGCCGCCGCAGAAGGGCTCTCGAAACCGTCCGGGCGCTGGGAAGGACAAGGGCCGGCGGAACGGGCCCCGGCTGACCGTCGAGCAGATGGTCGAGCGGGTTCGTCCGCACGTGCCCGCGCTGCTGGAGCGGGACGGCAACGCGTCGGTCACCCGTCCCCAGCTGCGGGAGATCCTCCGCGCCGAGAACATCCAGGGCGGCCGGAACGAGCGCCTGACGCCGGTCCTGCAGCGGCTGCGGGACGAGGCCGCCACCACCACGACAAGGAGCACGGCCCGATGAAGACCTGCCATCGGTTCGCCACCATCAAGTCCGGCTTTGAGCAGGACATCCGGTTCCTGCGCGGTCACTCCGAGCGTCACCAGGGATCGACGTCGGCGAAGACAAGCGCGAAGAACGCCTTCTCGGTGAAGCGGAACATGGCGCGGGCCTTGAACCGGCACCTCGACCGCTGTCCCGAGTGCGGCTGACACCCGCAAAGGAGCAGGTCACGCGCCTGCCTCCGAATTCCGCCAGGTGGTCCGGCCTCGGTCGGGCCACCCGCGCCTGCGATGGAGGGATCGCCATGCCTGCCCGCAATCCGTGTGCGCGCGCCCCGTCGACCGCCGAGGCTGGCGCCTGGGCAGACGTGCTCGTACGACACCAGCTCCTACACGCAGCCGTGCTGGCCCCCAACGGCCAGTGGCTCGCCCAGGACCGCCCCGAGTCCCCTGTCCGGGTCCTCGACGGCCCGGCCGCCATGGTCGAACTCGCCGCCGAGAACCAGCACCGCATCCGCACCACGAGGAACCGCACCTGATGACGTACCCGACGAGACCCCCCACACACGCGCACGGTGAGCCGGACTACAACTCGACGTCATCGCGAGCAAGTTGGTGCGAGAGTAGTACTCCCGTTGGGAGTACTACTCTCGCGTCCTCCGCCCCGGGGGTGGCGGAGGCGGTCCAGCGCCGGGGGGCGCCGGACCGAGGGGATGCGACCGAGGGCGGTCGGCATCCCCAGGAGGTGCAGACAGCCACCCACCCGTGCCACAACCCGCACTGCACGTACCACGCGAGCGCGCCGTCGAGCCAACCGCCCGCGCGTAACCGCATGCCGAAGACCAAGTCGAGCAAGCGCAAGCATCTAATCACCAGCCGCTTCAACGACGACGAGAAGCAGTCCGTCCTCGACGCCGCCGCCGCGTGCGCCATGACGCCGTCCGGCTTCCTCGCCCACGCAGCACTCAGCGCCGCGCGCGACCTGACGCGCACGGCAGCCGAGATCGCCGGCGAACGCGAGATGCTCGCCGAACTGTTCAGCCTCCGGCGCCACCTCGGGCAGATCGGCAACAACGTCAACCAGGTTGCCAAGACGCTCAATTCAGGCGGAGACGCCCCGCACGCCGAAGCAGTCCTCTCCGCCGTACAACGTGCCGCTCGACGCGTGGACACCTTCACCCAGCACTACCTGGACAGCGAGCGTCCGGCTGCATGATCCCCAAAGTCCACGACATGGGCACGGACACCCGCGGCCTGGTGGCCTACCTGTACGGTCCCGGAAAGGCCGAGGAGCACATCGACCCGCACCTTGTCGCCGCCTGGGACAGCCAGCCGCCCGACCCCGGCCGCGATCCGACGGCAACGTACGGCGACCTGCAGCGCCTACTCGACCAGCCCGTCATGGCGCTGCCCGAGAGCGCCAGGCCCGCCGAGCACGTATGGCATCTGTCCGTACGCGCCGCGCCCGAGGATCCGATCCTCACCGACGAGCAGTGGGCCGACATCGCCCGCCGCATGGTCGCCGCCACCGGCATCGCTTCCGAAGGCGACGAAGCCGCCTGCCGCTGGGCGGCCGTCCGGCACGCCGACGATCACATCCACATCGTCGCCACCGTCGTACGCGAGGACGGCCGCCAGGCCCGCATCCGCCAGGACGGCGCCCGCTCCCAGACCGAAGCCCGGAAGGTCGAAATCGACTACGGCCTACGCCGGTTGAACGTCGGCGACGGAACCGCCGCCAAGCGCCCCACCAGCGCCGAACGCCACAAGGCGAACCGCCAGGGCAAGGAACGCACCCCACGCGAAGAGCTGCGCGAGACCGTGCGCCGCGCCGCAGCCGGAGTCGCCAACGAGGAGGAGTTCTTCGACCGCCTGGCCGCCGCCGGCCTCCTGATCCGCCGGCGCACCGCACCCTCCGGCGACCTGCTCGGGTACAAGGTCGCGTTGCCGGACGACCGCAACGAGGACCAGGAGCCGATCTACTATTCCGGCTCCACCCTCGCGCCCGACCTCTCCCTGCCCCGCATCCGCAAGCGGTGGGCCGCCGACGCGTCCGGTCGCCACAGCGACACCGACAAGGACCGCTCCTCCGACTCGCCCCGTATCAGCCCGTCGGCCGCTCGGCGGCAGGCGACGACAGCGGTCTGGCAGGCCGTGCTGATACTCGACCAGGGCGACGATGGACAGATCGCCGCGCACCTCGCCGCAGCCGGCGAGGTCCTCGACGCGCTCGCCAAGACCTCGGCCGCGCACACCCGCCGTGAACTGCGAGATGCCGCCTGGGCGTTCGAGCGGGCGACCCGCTCCCACGTCCAGGCCGAGCGAGGCCACGACCGTGCCCTGCGTCAGGCTGCCCGCGATCTCGTCTACGGCGGTCCCGCCCTCGGCCGCGGGGAGGACGGTGCCACCACCGCCATGCTCATCGACATGGCGTTCTTCCTGGTCAGCGCCGCCGCCCACTGGCACGGGAAGAAGGAGCACGCCCAGCAGGCCGCTGCTGCCCGACAGGCCGCCGACCACCTGCGTGCCGCCTACCAGGCCGCCGCGCCGCTGCACCTCGGCGTGATGCACCAGCGCGGTCGCCGCCTGTCCCAGCCCCTCCAGCGCAAGCAGGCCGCCTATCTCCGACAGGCGGTGCCGGAGCTGGCCGGGCAGGTCCTGGCCGAGCCCGGCTGGTACGCCCTGGCCGCTACCCTCGTCGACGTCGAGAACGCCGGCCACGACCCCGCCGCGCTCTTGGCGGAAGCCGTGGAGCGGCGCGAGCTGGAGACCGCAGATTCGATCAGTGACGTGCTGGTATGGCGGCTGCGGCGCATGGCGGATCTGCCTGCGGACGCCTTGACTGGGCCGGAGAGCGGTACGGCAAAGGCCGCATCGAAGGGACAGTCGCGGAAGCAGGCGACGCCACCGTCGCAGAACGCCTCGGTCAAGTGGAGCGGCACGAGAGAACCGCGGCGCTGAGCAACGCGGTTGCCGCACCGAGGTGGACTCCGCGACGACCACGGTGACGCCTGCGGTGCACAGAATGATAGTGCGCGCCTCCGGCACCCGGCGATCTCGTAGTTCAGGCTGCGGCTCGCGGGTGCCGGAGCACCGGCAGCCGGTCGAGTGCTCCATGATCGGCGACTCCCGCCAGTACGCGCCGCTCAGCTGCGTCGGTAACGTTGAAGAACCTGTGACTCGCATGCTCGGGGCAAACACCCGTCCGTCCAAAACGGCACATGCCGCAACCGATCTGGAATGAGGAGCAGGCGACCCCCGCCCCACTCACAGGTGCTGCGCCGAAGCCCTCCGGCGCGTCGTCCGCCTTCAACATTTCTAGAGTTGCAGCAGGTCAGAGGATTGCGGCACTCTCCTCGTGCAGGCGAGACAAGAGAGATGGAGACGGCATGTTCCGACGCAACCGTGCGGACCGAGAATTTCGTGATGCCCAGCGGGCCGACCAGGCAGTGCTGGCGATGCACACCGAGTTGCCGCTGCCGGAGTGGGCCGACTCCCACGCAACGCCGGCACCTGCCGCGCCGGATTCCACGGTGGTGCCCGACTTCCTGCCGGCGGACTTCCGTGCGCCGTCCCGCCAGGACGTCTCGGGGTTCATGATGCGCTGGGACCTGCCGCTCGTCGTTGACGGCGAAGTCCACGAGTGCCACTGCGGCGCGTACCGGAACTGGATCGTCTTCAACATGCGTGACGACTCGGTATGGCTGCGCTGCGAGGCTGGCCACGAGGCAAAGGAGTCCCGTCTGGACACCGCCTGGTACAACCGCAACTCCGGTCCGGTCGACCACTTCCACCCCACCCTGGACGAGGGCCTGCGCCACCTCGGCCGCTAAAGTCCCGAAACCCCTTCCCGCACTCCCTGCCTTCGTCGGCACCCCGGAGGGCCGACCTGGTCAGACCGTCCAACTCGCATCACAAGGGGTTTTCGCATGCGCCGTTCCACCACCATCTTGGCCCTGAGCGCCCTCTCCATCCTCGCCCTGACGGGCTGCTCCCGCAGTACCAAGCCCACCGACCTCTCGGCCGCGTCTTCCACACCCGCGCACCGGGGCGGTCCCAGCGCCTCCGCGTCCGCGACGTTCTCGTCAGCCGCGCTGAACGAGCGGCTGCTGAACGAGAGCGACCTGGGCGAGGGCTACACCCGCAAACCCCAGACCGCTGACCGGCACAACGACGTCACCGTTATCGGCTGCCCAGCGCTGGAGAAGCTCGGCAGCGACGCGGCCACGGGAGCCACCCTCGACTTCACCCGCAAGGCGAAGGCGTCCTTCACTTACGCCGGCAGCACCAGCTCCGAGGTGAGCGAGGAGCTGTACAGCGATAGCGCGACGAAACTGTCCAACCGGATCGGGAAGGTCTTCAACGCGATGGTCTCCTGCCCGTCCTACCGGGTAATTTCAGGGAGCACCACCATCGACATGGGCACGCAGAAGACAGCCGTGCCGGACCTCGGCGACGAGCAGTGGAGTCAGCTGCTCACCTACTCCGCCGGCGGGCAGCGCAGCGTCGTCAAGCAGACGGCGATCCGATCCGGCAACATCCTGGTGATCGTCTCCGGCTCGCCGGACCTGGTGGACGCCCATCTGGACGAAGCGGTCGCCAAGACCCGCACCGCACGCTGACCCGCCCGCTGGAGTCACATGGCCCTGATCGGCGCTCTGAACAGAGCCGCGGCCTCAGCCCCGGCCCGCGCATCCCCCCGCCAGGGTTCCCCCCTTCCCAAGGAGTAGCCGGCGGGCCTCCTGCCGTCCGGCTCAGCAAGGCTGCGGGCCATGCGCAATTTCGGGTGCGCTGCTTGCGGCGGCTGCGGGATCGTTGCGCCATGAGTATCTCCGCTGAGCAGCGCAACGAGAAGGCGTACCAAGGCCTGCAGGAACTGACCGAGCTGTTGAAGCTGGACACGGGACTCCACGCGCCCCCCTCCAAGGACAGCCGGCCGTTCACGATCGGGTGGGGGCTGGTCGCCGCGCTTCACCGCCAGGCGTGCGCCGTCGTCCTCCTTCACCGCAACGGGCTGGGTCACGAGGCTGCCCCGAACCGCCGTCTGATGATCGAGTACATGGCTCAGCTCCAGTGGCTGACCCGGGATGGCGAGGACGCCGTGGACTCGATGAACAAGGCGTTCCAGTACAGCCACGGCAAGCTGCGCAAGGCCGTCGACACGGGCGGTGTGTTCACGTACGAGGACGAGGTGGCTGCCGCAGCCGACGTCGTGGCGGCGGCGGTCATCCCGCCGAACTCCGCGAACGAGTTCAACCTTACGACCAAGCTCCTGGGGCGCCTCGGAAGCGGGCTGCCCGAGATCTGGACCAGCGAGACGCAGCACTCCCACTCCGGAATCGCCGCAGCGCGCGTCTTCTTCGACGACAGTTGGGAAGGAGCCGTCCAGCTCTACGACTGCCCGCACTACGGCGATGCGCCCAACCCGGACGAACTGTCTCCGTTCATGGCATTCATGCTGCTGTACTTGGGGATGGAGGCATTCAACGACCTCATGGTCGGCGCTCCGTGGACGGACGAGCTCCAGCGCATTGGCCAGACGGCTGGGCTCTTGGAGTCGGCGGCGGACGAATTGTCGACCTGAGGGGCCCTGCAGTCGAAGGTGATGCCGGCTGAGGTCATTTGACCCACTGCGGCCAAAGCACTTGCCGCTGCAAAATGGCCACCTCGACTCTTCTCGAAACCCCGTAGCCTGGCCTTTTCTGCCATACAGGGAGGGGAGTTGGGGCGTGAGCGAAACCAACGAGAAGTGGCGGCCGACGGAGCACGGCGCCAACATCGGGCACACGTCGGCGTGGATGGCGCACCGCAAGGTGGCCCTCGACATTCACCGGATGATCAGCGAGGACGACTCCGACCGCACCATCATCGACGCCCCGTACACGGTGATGGCCCTCCGGCATGTGCTCCGCGGCGTCGATATGACGCGACAGCATGTGAAGAGCGAAGCCGCCAAGGAGCTGCTCGCGGAGGCCCTCACCGTCTTTGATGAGACCGTGCCGGGGGGCAAAGACGCCCGCGACGTGATCGAGCACTTCGATGAGTACGGCATGGGCATCGGCAACCTCCAGCAGCCGGACATACGCAGGAAGCACAGAGAGCCGGACGACGACCTGGCCGAGCAGTTCAACCACAGACTCGAATGGGAGCTGGTCGACGGCCAGCGCCGGCCGATGTACAGGGCGGGGCCGTTCAGGATCGACCTCGTGGCGGCCGAGGACGCGGCCTTCCGGCTCGTGTGCGACGCGTACGAGGCCCTGCTCCTGGACGAGGGCAACCTGGTGCAGCGTGGCTGGACGTATGAGTTCCAGCGCGGCTCGCTTCGCATGTGAGCGACCAGTTCAGGACTTCCGTAGCTCACCAGCCCTTGGATGCCCTCGATGAGACTCACCCTCACCCCATGGCCGGATCGACTTCGGCGCCCCGCCTGGCATCGCTGAGCCGTGCCAGACTCGGCTCACGACCGCATCCGCTCCCGGCGCGGGCCGCGGCGCGGCGGCCTGCCAAGCTCCATGGCGACAAGGGGTACGACTACGACGGACTGCGCAAGTGGCTGCGCTCACGGAACATCACCCCGCGCATCGCCCGCAAGGGCATCGAGTCCTCCCAGCGGCTAGACCGTCACCGATGGACCGTGGAACGGACGGTGGCCTGGCTTGCCGGGTGCCGTCGTCTGCACCGCCGCTACGAGCGCAAGGCCGAACACTTCCTCGCCTTCGCCGGTATCGCTGCCGCGCTCATCGGCTACCGGCGTCTGGGTGCGTGAGCTGGTTCATACGGCTCCGATGAACCCCGGGTCGGTGCCGTCGAACTGCAGGCACGAGTCGCGGCTCTGCCTCAGGAGTTCCGCCATGGGCACCGCACGGCGACTGGTCGCCGGCAGGTCCTGGCGGGCTTCGGCCGACCACACCGGCGGGAAGAACGACAATCCCTGCCGGCCGTTCAGCCCGGAGACCTCAGTGCGCCAGCCGTCCCACCGCAGACCTTCGTAGAACTCCTGGAGCCCTCCGGAGAGAGTCCAGGACAGCCAGGCCGAGTGCCCGGCGCCTAGCGTTTCCCAGCCAAGGGAATCGGGAGCGAAGTAGACGATCTCGCCCGGCTCGCCGGGCCGACCGGCCTCACGGGGGTTGCCCCCGTTGAGGGCGAAGACCCCGCCCAGCACATCGTGCGCAACCACGAGCCCGGCTCCCGGCCGCCAGGCTGGATCGAACGTCGAGGGCATCGCGTTGATCTCTGCCAGGCCCGGCAACCGCTCGGCGTCGGGGCCACCCGGGCTTCCGAAGATCCGCAACCAGCCACTGTCGACGAGCAGACCGCCGCAATTCAGCACGATCCCGCCTAGATTCGATCGGGCTGAGACCTGGAGCTGCAACAGGGACGCGTGGCCTGTCTCGGCGTCGCAGGGCAACACCTCAACTGGTACGTCAGTGCTGGACAGCTCCTGGAGAAGGATCGGCCAGGCTGGATCATCGACGTTGAGCAGCTCATTGACCTCGCGCATCCCCGCATCGTCGCACCAGCACTGAGAGCGCAGTCCGCCAGGGCACCTTCACCTCGCTCCACCAAACGAGACGATCTCTAAGACGGAGACGCTCTTCTGGGGTGCCGCCCCGTCCAGCCGTAGAGTCCCGCCATGACGAAAACCGTGTACCACTTCACCACGCCCGGTAACTGGGAGAAGATCCTCAAGGACGGGCATCTCGAACCGTTGTGGGACTACGGCGGGGCCGTGTCGGCGATCGTGCACGTGACAGACTCCCCGGACTGCTCCACGCTTCCACAGCACCACGAGGCCGGGCGAACTATCCGGTTCGAGGTCTTGCTTCCGGAGCAGGACGTCCACCAGTGGCACACGTGGGGAAAGGACAGAGGGCTCCCACCCGAGGCGTTCCGCTCCCTCGGTATCCCCGTCTGGACGCCCGACGACCCTTCATACCTCACGGAGACGAACCGGGAGAGCCACCGGTGGTATGTAGTCGAGCGGCGGATTCCCAGCCCGGAATGGGTCCAGGTGACGGACACCGAAGCCGACTCTGTCATCTGGCCACTGGCGTAGGGCTGATCGTTTCCTCGGTGAATCCAGTCACCGCCGGGGTGCGCCAGCCCGTTCGCCTATAGAGCTGGGCTCGTCGTGTCCACTATTAACGATTCGAAATTTGGTGAACGCGTTACTCAGGCAGCCGAAGGGGGCCAGAACCGTGCTTCCAGGTCGGCGAAGAAGCGTCGAATGAATGTAAGATCGTTCTTTGCTTCGAGTATCTCCCTTCCACCAAAGCGGAAGACCTCGTAGCCCTTCAGCCGGAGAGCCCGGTCCTCAGCGACCATCTCGGAGTAGAGGTCGGCCGCGACCTCCCAATTACCTGACCCAGGGGGAACCTCCCGGGCGTAGTGGTGCTTGCCGTCTACCTCGATCACGATCCGGACTCCACCGGGCAGCAGAAGCAGGAAGTCCATACGCTCGCGGGCGAGCCGTCGAGGCTTGTTGAGCGCTCGGCGCTGCCTCTCGGTGAGCGGGTCGAAGTGCAGGTATACCTGCGGCAGCAGAGCCGGTTGCTGCCTAGCGTTGGGCCCGGCATATCGACTGCCGAAGGCGTGAAAGACGTAACGCTCAGCGTCCGAGGCCAGAGATGCTTTCAGTTGCTCATACAGCGACCGGGCAACCGTGCGGTCGTCTGCCTCGCCCATGCGATTCCGTTCGCGCCACCAGTCGACGAGTTGCCCCCACGTCAGTCCGTCCTCGGTCAGGGGCCGGTCGTAGATCAGACAGTTGTCTTCGTGCTCCACAATTTCGATCGCGCCGTCGATGACCTGGCTCATCACGATCGCGGGCTTGGGGCCGGTGGAGGCGAAGATAATGTTGCGCGGCTCCCCATTGACTCCGCGGAATCCGTGGGCCTCTGCCTCGGCAACGTCGAGCTCGTCCAGAGCGAGCCACACCGGCGAGAACAGCGTGTTGAGGTAGCCACGGCGCGCTGCCCAGCCGCCTCCCCCGCTCATGCCCTGGGCGCTCCAGTAGCCGTGAAACCCCCGGAAGTCCCGGAAAGGCGGGTTGAACGGTATGCCGAGCCGGCGGAGTATTGCCTTCAAGCACCTGATCGCCGCGGCGATCTCCTCCTCGTCCAGCCTATGTCCGCTGTCGGTGCCGCAGTGCTCCAGCTCCGTGTGTACCAGCGTGGCCAGGCCGTCAGCCGCATCACAGTCCGAGGTACCTTCCAGGGCACCCCTGCGTAGGCGCTCCACGAGCTCGATCTCGAACTCATTGACCGTCAGGGGCTCGCCCCAGCCGCCAGTACCGGTGACGACCGTTCGGAAGAAGTCGCTGGCCTTCATAGTCCAAGGCTACTGACGGTCGCTGACAGCGCCGGGCCTGATCGCCCCCGCCCCAGCCCGCCCGGTGGAGCCGATGCGGTGCATCGTCAGCAGCCGGCAGCGGATCGCGGACGACGCGCTGCCGACCGCCGCGAAGACCGGCGCCGCGTACTCCGGGTTCCGCCTGGCCCGTCTGGAGGCGCTGGAGAAGGCGCGGACGAGGCGATCTGCTCAACCAGCACGGCAACGTCGCCGAGACTGGCGGCGCCGCCGTGTTCGCCGTACGGCACGGCCGAATCACCACGCCGCCGCTCACGGACGGCATCCTGCCCAGCATCACCCGCGCCACCGTGCTGGACCTGGCGGAGCGTCTCGGTATCCCGGCCGCCGAGCACCCCCTGACCCCCGGCGACCTGCACGGCGCCGACGAGGTCTTCGTCACCGGCACCCTGGACGAGGCCCGCATCGTCGGCCAGATCGACGGCCACCGCCCCCGCCACCGTGACCACCCGATCGGCAGCGCGCTGCGCGAGGAGTACCTGGCGATGTGCACCGGCACCCGGCCCGCCCTCGACTCCTCCTTCCTGGAGGTGCTCGCGTGACGGCCCCGAAGGCTGTGCTGTTCGACATCGGGATGACCTTCATCCACCCCAGCGGACAGGTGATGAGCGAGGAACTCGCCGCCGTCGGCGTACCCGGCGTGGGAGTGAAGACCGCCGAAGCAGCGCTGGCCACCGCCGCCGAGGCCCACCACCTCGACTTCCCGCAGGGCCTGAGCCGGCCGGAGAAGGTCGGCGCCGCGCGGGGACAGCTGCTGCGCGTCGGAGCGGAGACCGGCCGCCGCGCCTGGCGGCGCTGCACCGACCGCGCCGATCTGTACCGCGACCTCGACCCGGACGCGGTCCCGGTGCTCCGCGAGACCTGCGGGCGGGGCCTGGCAGTGGCGGCGGTCTCCAACTCGGACGGCACCCTCACGGAAGAACTCGCCCGATTCGGCCTGCTCGACTTCTTCACCGCGGTCGTGGACTCCACCCTCACCGGAGTCGAGAAGCCAGACCCCGGGGTCTTCGCCTCCGCCCTCGGCCAGCTCGGCTGCGCGCCCGCGGACGCGCTGTTCGTCGGGGATGGGCTGATCAACGACATCTTCGGCGCGCTGCGGGCCGGCATCACCTCCACCGTCCTCTACGACCGCCACCAGGTGTACCGAGAACTGCCCGTCCCGGTGATCACCGCCCTGCCTCAGCTCCTGGACCACCTGCCCGCCCGCCTGAGCAACTTCCGCAACGAGGGGAGAGGTACAGCATGCATGTCGGTTTAGTCAGCACCACCTACCGCCCACGGCGCGGCGGTATGGAGACCCATGTCACCACCCTCGCCGAACACCTCACTGCAGCCGGCCACGAGGTGACCGTCCTCACCAACCGCGATTCGCCGGACCAGCCCGCCGCCACTTGGGAAGGTGGGGTGCGGGTACTGCGCGGCGGCGCGCTGCTGCAGCCGCCGGACCCCAACGCGGTGCCGTGGGAGCGTGGCTTGTTCGCCGCCCTGGACGACTTCGCCCCCCTCGCTGACGCGCAAGTGGACGTCATCCACACCCGCACCCAGGCCGCGTTGCTACTGACGCACATGTCCGGCCTCGCCCAGACGGCGCCCGTCGTCGCTTCCTTCCATGAGACCCGGCCCGAGACGGAGCCGGGCGGGTGGCCCCGCTCCCGCTTCGTAGCCCGGACCTGCACGCCCACGCTGGTCCTCGCCGGCAGCCGGGTTTTCGCCCGGCAGGCCGAGGGCTTCGGGTACCCCGCCGAGTGCATCCGCACCGTTCATCTCGGCGTACGCCACCGGCCGCGCGTCCACGACCGCCGGGTGGCCCGGCACTTCCTCGCGCAGGCCGCGGGCGTGCCCACCGACGGCCTCCTGATCGCCCTCACCGGCCGCTACACGCCCCGCAAGGCCCAGCACCGGCTCCTGGACGCCGTAGAGCTGATGGCCACCCGCGCCGACTGCCGGGGGGTCCTGTTCGGCTCCACCAACGGCTCCGACGCCGCCTACCTCCGGTACATCACCGAACGCGCCGCCCGGCACGGCGACCGGGTCACCCTCCTGACCGACCGGAGTGACGAGGTACGCGACCTGCTTGCCGAGGCCACTGATCTGGTCACCCAGCCCAGTACCGCCGAAGGGCTCGGGCTCGCCGGTATCGAGTTCATGCAGCACGGCGCCCCTGCCGTCGTCAGCGACATCGACGGGCTCAACGAGGTGGTCACCCCCAACACCTGCCGACTCGTCGACACCACCGACCCGGCCGCGTACGCCGCCGCGCTGGACGTACTTTCCGCCCTCCCCACCCTGGGGGGCCACACCGGCCGGGCCGCCGCCGACCGCGCCACCCGCAACTTAGGCATGGCCCGCTGCGTCGCCGACACCGTCTCCGCATACCGCGAGGCGATCAACGCCGTTCGCCCCCTCGTCGGAGTGGCTCGTGTCTGAGCAGCGGCTGCCCACCCTCGGAGTCTGGGGCCCCGCCCCGCGCAACAAGAGCGGCGTCGCCGGGTACATCACCCAGTCCCTGCCCCACCTCGCGCGGTACTTCACCACCCGCCGGATCGCCGGTCCCGGCATCGACCCGGCCGCCTTCGACCACGTCCTCTACCACCTGGGCAACAACACCCTCCACCACCGCGCCTTCCGCGCGCTGGCCGCCCGGCCCGGCACGATCCTGCTCCACGAGTACAACAACCTCGACTACTACTACGGGGCGTGGGACCAGCTGCCCGCCGCCGAGCAGCAGGCCACCCTGAGCCGGATCTCCACCGCGGTCGGCACCCGCCTGAAGACCAGGTCGGCCATGGAGCGGTACTTCACCCACCACCCGCACGTCGACCGATGCGGAAGCGACTGCGTCGACTACATCTGACGTGATGCCGAGATCACCGCGCGAGTGAGAGTGGAACAGAACAGCCTGGCAACGGCGCTCCCGACAGTGTCGCCGCAGGAATGACGTGCGGGAGAGTGCCTATTCGGGACGTGGATCCTCGGTTCGCGGGCGGGGCCGCTTCCATGCCCTTTACCCGGGTACGGCGAAGGCCCGGTGGTTCCGCCCCCGAGGGGACTGCGGAACCACCGGGCCAGCGGGGGCGGACCCCATCCATCCCGTTCTTGGATCGCCCACGATCGTCGTCAGCTGCGGTAGACGACGGTGAGGCGGTCCTCCGCCCCTTCGGGCAACTGTCGGCGTGGCACCGGGGCAGGTGCAGCAAGCGAGGAGGCGAAGGCGGCCACCAGCTCGTGTGGCGCGCTCGCACTGAAGGTCGCACACCACAGGTACGGCGCTCCCAGCACGGGCTCCGCCCATGCCTGCCACCCAAGAAGGTCGTCCCGGGGGTCGGCGTCGTGGATGAGCGGCGGAAGCATCTCGAGCGAGACACTGGCGGAGAAGCCGGGGTCCGTCGCGGTCGTGCGGGGGCGGTCCATGTCGCGCAGCCAGCCCCGCGCGCCGAGCGCGCGGAGCACCGATTCGGCGCCCTCGAACCCGGCATCGGGGGTGGCACAGGCGTCGAGTGCGAGCAGGAGGTCAGCGAGGGCCTCGTGCGGGACGCCGGCGGTGAAGTATGCGTTCCATTCGGTCAGCGCCGAGGCGGCGTGGGGACGCGCCGAAAGCTGCCAGGCCACCGGGAGTCCGCCCAACTCGAACGGGTAGGCGGCGAGGATCCACTCGGCGCCCCGCAGTCCGTCCGGGCTCACGTAGAGCAGGGTGTTGCGGGAGGTCGGCCACATGCGCCAGCCGAGGCCGGTCAGGGTGTCGCCGATCCGTTCGGCAAGCGCTCCGTCATCGCCGGCCAGGTGGCGCGGGGTGACCCAGTACAGCGGGTCCGGCGGGCCGGGGTGGGAAGGCTCGATGGGGTGGTGCGGGTGCAGGGGCGCCTCCGTAAGTTCGGGGATGGATCACTGGCCGGTGTTCGGCCCGGTCGCGCCGCGTCGGCGGCGTCGGGGTGCCTCGACCGGCTCCTGCCAGGTCAGAGCCACAGCCACCGCGGGCGGCAGAGGGCCGCACTGCTCCGCTCCCTCGGACTCAGCGATGTAGACCATCGGCAGGTCGCGCTCGTCGACCGCCTTGTGGACAGCGCCCAGGCGGTGGGCCATGGGGAAGAAGGGGTTGATGGCGAGCCGGACAGGTGTGTCGCGGTCGCAGGCAGACAGCAGGTCGAGGATCTCGCCGACGGTCATCTCGGGCGCGTGCGGGTCCAAGGCGTTCTCCTAGCGGTGGCGGACAGGGCCGCGAGAGCAGAGGCGGCGTACGCGTCGCGTACGAATGGAAGGGGTCTGTAGGTCACCGGGGCCGGGTGGGGGCCAGGATTCCGGCCACGGCAGCGGCGACGATCTCCGCCGGTGTGTCCGTTCCGAAGGCCATCCGGTACCCCGGCACATTCGTGGTGCCGGTGATGGCGATAGCCCAGCCCTCGCCGCTCACCCAGTCCTCGTCGGCGCCGCCGGGCCGGCCGTTCGGGAAGTAGCCGAGGTAGAAGCGGCCGTCGCGCGAGCTGACGTGCACGTCGCCCCGGTCGTCCACGACGTGAGTGAAATCGGCGTCCTTGAACTGGTCGAGCACCTCCATCGGCTGGCCGGCGCCCAGCTTCCAGGAGCGGAGCCGTGGGGCCGCGACCGTGGTGGCGAATCCAGGTTGCGCCGCGTTCAAAGCCATAGCATCACCTCTCTGACCTGGTGCTTTTACGGGGAGGTCGTTCAGGTTGACATGCCGTGGCAGCGTCCACCAGTCCTCTGGGCGATTTTCCCTGTCTGCCATCGGCGAATATCGTTCGTCATCCAATAGATACGTTTGGCGGCAAACACAGCCGCCTGGGCTATCTGACAGGGAATCTAGTCGCGTGGGTGACCAGCCTCGATCCCGATAGCCTGGAGACCGAAGCGTAGGGGCACGGGGGGATGATGGTTCGAGCACTTCTGCTCGGGGTTGGGGCCTTTGAGGGCGTGGTCGACGGCGAGTGGAACCCCATGTCGGAGGGGTTCCGTCCGCTGCCGGCGGTTGAACCGCAGGTGCGTGAACTCGCCTCGGTGCTTTCGCGCTTCGACGGCCTGCACGTCGGTGAACCGGTGATCGACGCGGATCGAGTTAGCGTTGAGGAGAGCTGGCGGCAACTGCGGCACGATTCGGCGGGCCGGCCTCGTATCGTTCACTTTGCTGGCCACGGGGCTCTTCGTCGCCGGGTCTTGTACTTGCCCGTGCACGACAGCCGTCCAACCGACCTCCCGGAGTCGGCGATTGATGTAGGTCGATGGCTGAACGAGGTCGAGCACGGGTCCAACCAGTCTCCTGTGCTGTTCCTGCTCGATGTTTGTGGTGCAGGGGCCGCGACGGACTATCAGCTGTTCCAGGACGTTCCCGAGGGCGATCGTAGGACCTGGGTGATTGCAGCCTGCACGGCGGACGAGAGCGCCTTTGACGCGCGGTTCACCAAGGCCGCGACCCAAGCGTTTGAGCGGCTCCGCTTGGGCCACTGGGATATTTCTCCGGCTTTGTCCCACGTGCCGGTGGAGGCTGTCGCCGACGAGATCGCACGGGAGCTGGTCCGCCTCGGCGAGGGATATCCGCAGACCGTGGTGCACTCGCCGCGCCGGGCCGCCTCGTTGCCGGTACCGGAGTTCTTCGCCAACCCGGCGTTTAGCACAGACGGCTGGCAACGTCTTCGGAGTCGAATGCGTTTTGCAGTCCGGGAACTAGCGACGGAGTTCGACCCCGGTCTGGACCCCGTCCACTTCCTCACCCGGGCGTCCGGCCGCCTGGACGATGCCGCTGCGATCATGGGCTGCCTGTTCACTGGGCGGACCCGTGAGCTGACCCGGATACGCTCCTGGCTGGCGAGCGACGAACCCCTGTTGCTGGTCGCCGGAAGCCCTGGGGTCGGAAAGTCGGCGCTGCTGGGGGTAACGGTTTTCCTGTCGCACAACCAGCTTGCCGAGCTGAGCGCCGGGCTGGTTGGCCGCATTCCTGCTCAGTTCCGCCCGGAGCGTCGGTACCCGACTCTTGTCGCTGTCCATGCCCGGCACCGGAGCATGGCCGAGGTGATCGCTTCGATCATGGCGCAACTGATCCCCGAGGATACGGAGCCGGACGATGCTAGCAGTGAGCCAGTTCTCGACCAGCTCAAACGCATCGCCCAGGACCTACCAGAACCGGTCATACTCATCCTCGATGCCGTTGACGAAGCCCTGGAGAGCGACGGCATCGCCCGCGATCTGCTACCCGAGCTCCTGCGCACGCCCCGCCCCGACGGTCGCCCCGCCTTCCGAGCACTCGTAGGAATGCGCCCGCCGCCGGCGGACAGCCACCGGTTCTGGCTAGAGCTCGGCGCCCGCGGGAGGGTGCTTAACCTGGACACCTCTTCCAATGTCGAGGACCTTACGAACGACCTCACGACCTACATCGCCGACATCCTGTACAGCGCACCCGGCTACAGCGACCAGGCCCTCCGCGAGTCCGTAGCCCGAGCGGTTGCCAGTCCGATCGCGCATACCCGCGGGCGCAGCACCTTCCTCGTCGCAGCACTCTTCGCCGACTTCCTGCGGGCCGGCGTGCCCCTGCAACCTGCCGAGGCGGTCGCTCGGCTGCCGCAGACGCTGCCGCACCTGCTCGAACTGCATTTGCGGACCACGCTGGACGGTGACCCGTGGATGCGGCACGTAATGGTGGGGCTGGCACAAGCGCGGGGTCAGGGTATGCCACTGGAGCTTGTGGCGGCAGCGGCCACCGCTTCCGCCATGGCCGCAGGTCAGGGGTTTCGCCCCCTGACACTGGGTGAAGCCCGCGAGAAGCTGGCCACCGCCCGTTTCTATCTACGGACGAACATCGACTCGGACGGGCGTCAGCTCTACCGGTTCTTCCACGAGACGATCACCGAGCACTTCCGTGACGCCGGGGCCGAACTCGACGGGCTCGCCGACAAGCTCTTCCACGAGCTACTGTCGACCGTCCCCGGATGGTGGGGTGCTGAGGGGCCTCGGTGGGACCTCGCTGCCCCCTATCTGCTACGACACCTTATGGATCATGCCGCCGCTGTGCCGGGCGCATCCGCAGTCGACCTGTTGTTCCTGCACCCGGAGTACCTAGTCCGCGCCGATCACAACAGCATCTGGGGAGCCGTTCACAGAACACAAACGCCCACGGCGCGGCGAGCTGGAGCCGCGTACCAGAAGGCATTCGGTCGTGGCAGCCTCTTTGGACAGGACGGATTGCTGGAGACACGGCGTGCGAGGCTTCAGCAGAGCCTCGTGACCTACCGGGCGGCCGGACTGGCGCGCCACCTCCAAGACCAACAGGCGGTGCTCTGCACGCGCTGGAGTACGGGCTTGCCGGAGGAGTCCCTGCTGCACGTCTTCACCAAGGACGAGTTGGGCACCACGGTGTCGGCCCTGGCCCTGGGAGCTGCCCATCGACGGCTCTTCGCTGTGTTCGGCGGCACCGACGGCTCCCTCCAAGCGTGGGACATCACACCGAGCCGAACCGGCGCCGTCCCCAGGTATTCCTCGACGCAACGGACAGACAGACATGCCATCACTCACATGGTGATCGTGGATTTGGAGGAGCGGGCGGTCATTGCCTTGGTGACTGACCAAAACGTTCTGCGACTGCACGATCTCGCCACGGGTGCGATCGTTGCCGACGCGTACCTCGACGGTGCCGGGGTCTCTGCCCTGGCTGTCGCCGACAATGGGGACGAAACCTTCCTTGTAGTTGGTCGGGTCAATGGTGACATCAGCCGGATCGGCCTGCTGGATGAGTCGTTCGGTAAAACCCTCGACACCATCAACGCCGGGAACACCGCCATCTCCTCGCTAATCGCGGTGGAATCCGCGGACGGTTCCCTCGCGATCCACTATGTTTGCGCCGAACCTCAAGATGAAGCACCGAGGCTGCTGCACAAACTGGACGGGCGGCCCGTCTGCCTCACATCCGCCGGCGAATTGCAAGCAGTGCGAATCCAGCGCACCAACGCGCCGGCCCTGCTTCTGTCCCTCGCCGCCTACACCGCCAGCATGTACGCGGTCCGGGCGAACGGTGACACCGTCCAGGTCATCACACGCCCAGAGGACAGAAGGCTGGTGCTAGGGGATATCCGCCGCGTCAACCGCTTTCAGCTCGCGCTGACCGCCCATCGCGACGACAACATACGAGTGTGGGACCTCGACGTTTGCCCACGCTTCGGCCACGGCCAAAACCATTGGCACCCCGCCTCAATGCTCGGCACCATCCGGCTCGGCGGCTCGGAGATCGCCCTCAGCGCCGAACTCAGGTCCGGCACGATCAAGGCTTGGAACCTGAACACCGGCGCCGAGGAGCGCGAATTGACCGACCTGGGCAGGCTCAGTCATGCCACCACCGTGACGGCCAGCGACGCGTCCTACATCGTCACGGTGACCACGGAGAATGAGCTCGACACCTGGAATGTCCGTGAGGACGCCCTGGAATCGACGATCCGCCTCCCCGCCCCGGCTACCGCGTTGGCCGCCGTGCCGCACGGCGATTCGGTGTGGGCCGTGGTCGGCGATGCCGACGGCGGTATCCATGTCTGGGACACAATCAAAAAATCGACTTCCCACCTCCTCGCCAGCGTGGACGGGCCGGTCACAGAGCTGGTCGCAGGCGCCGTTGGCGGCGAGTCCCTCCTGATCAGCGTCCACAATGAACACAGGGTTTGTCTCTGGTCCCTGGCTGACAACACCCTGCGGCAAGCGATCACGCTGGACCGGATCGGCGCGATCGCGATGCAGGACAAGCGCCTTTTCGCTGCCGAACAATCATCGGACGACGATCAGGTGCGAGTCTGGGACCTGATGACAGCCTCGCTCGTGGGTACCGTCCCCGTGGCCGGGCCTCGGGTGATGGCTGTCAGCCAAGTGAACGGCAGGCCGGTACTCGTCGCCGCCGTCAACAAGGCCGAGGTACAGGCGTGGGATGTCGAATCCGGCGATCCCCTCGGACCGCCGACCCCAGTCCCCGATCGAGTACACACGATCGCCTCCTACGAGAACGGCGTGCTGGTCGGCAGCAAAGCCGGCCATGTCACCGCCCTCGGCTGGACCTGCTCCGCGACGGCCCAGGAGGTCCATCCGACGCGACCGAGCGTCCACGTCACCCACGTCCTGGCATGGTTGCCGGGCGAACTGCTATGTGGCGATGCCCGCGCAGACGGATGGGAGTTGCATACCGCCGACGAATGGGAGAGAGGACTGCCGCCGTCGTCCGGCCTGGTCTGCAACCACTCCATCACTGCGACGACTACCCAACTCCACGATGCTCTCGTCGACGTACTGACGCCCGACGGATTTGAGGTCGTGCGACTGGAGGCACACATGTACGAGATCAGCGAGGTCGACGGCGTGACCACCGGCGGTCCGTGGCAATTCCCGGCGTACTCCGTTCACTGTTACTCGGAGAAAGGATCAGAGCAGTGACGATCGTCGCAGTGCACGGTATTGGCAACCACCTGAACGGACGCTTGCCGGAACAGGCAGCCACCGAACTAGCAGGGCAGTGGCGACTCAAACTTCAGCACGGCTTCACAGCCGCCGGACTGGGCGCCTACCAACTCCCCGCCCTCCACGCCGCGTACTACGCTCATCACACCCGCGGCGGAGAGCGGCAGACTATCGTACCGGATGTGCTTGCCATTGACGAACGAGAACAGTCCGTGGTCATCGCCTGGGCGCTGGCTTTGGGTTCGCCCAGCCTCCAGGAACGGCAGGGACTGATTACTGCGCCGCTGCGGCAGGTCCTGTCCTGGGTTTCCCGACGCCGCAACATCCCCATCGGGACGGTCATCCGGCTCGCCGCCCAGCTGGCGGGCGAGGTCCACCGCTACCTCCACGTTCCGCAGATACGGGATGCCGCCCGATCCGCCGTGGCCGAGTCGATCCGCCGGGTGCGGCCCCGCGTGGTGCTGGCGCACTCCCTCGGCTCCGTCGTCGCGTACGAGGCCCTCCATGCACACCCCGAACTGACTGTTGACTGCTTCGTAACCCTGGGCTCTCCCTTGGGCCTGCCAGGCGGGATCTTTGATCACCTGATGCCCGCACCCATCGCCGGTCGGGGTGCCCGACCCGTCGGGGTCCAATACTGGGTGAACCTCGCCGACACCGGTGACCTTGTAGCAATTCCCCGTCGGCTCGGCAACCGATTCCCCGTTGACCAGCACGCCGATACCCCGATTGGCCGTATCGACTTCCACACCCTCGGCGCGTACTTGTCCTCCCCGCTCACCGCTGCAGCGATTGCTCCCTTCGTCCTCGACTCGACAACCTCGGACCAGATCGTGTGAGACTCTCGTCGGTCTGCGTGTTCAACGACGTAGCGTCGTGGGCAACGCTCCTGCATGCAGGAGCGTGCTCACCTCGCACGACTGGGTTCGCTGTCAAACGACTGTCTTGGATGTCAGAGGACGGCTCCTCCCTGTCATCCGTGGGATCTCGAACCTCGTGGCCGGATCTCACGGCCAAGGGCCACTCGCTGGCCGATCGGCCACGGGTCCGAGGCCGCTTCCGACGCAGGGGCGGACGCGCGGGCCGGCCACTGGCAACGACGCAGGCAGCGGAGCGGAACCCCAACCGCAGAGCACCACTGCGGAGGACCGTACCGCTGACTGCGCAAAGAGGGCACCGTATGTAGGCCACGCCGAGAAGGTCACCGGCCCGAAGCTCGCACAGTATCTTGGCTGCCCGGTGCAGGTACCGCTACCTCGGCGGAGTGCAGTCGGCGGTGCAGGTGGTCCAGATGCGGCGGTTGGCAGGAACGCCAAGTGCCACCGTCATTGCACAATTGGGTTTACGACTGTGCATTGAGGGCCTGAGAGAGGAGTGTGCTCACCCCCGCACGCGCGGGGAGCACGCTCGGCGACCTGCCTAGATTCGGAACGATAAGAAGCGCGGACCACCCCCGCGCGTGCGGGGAGCGCGCTACAGTGCTTGGGGTGACGACACATATAACTTGACGCATGCCTAGGCATTGAATGGGAGGCGTCGGGTTCATAGTTTGTCGCCAGCGAAAGAGCGGGGCCACGCCCGGCAAGACGTGACCCCGCAAGGACGGGTTCGTGCGACCCGGCCAGTTGACCGCATGTGCGGTCAGCGAAGGGTGACCAGGGACCAGCTATAGGCTATGGCGCCTCCTCCAGTCGCTGAACCAGTCGGCAACAGCTCGACCAGCCAGCGCTGACAGGAAGGTGATCAAGACCTTTGCTGGTCCCTTCTTTTTGTCGCGAGACTCCCCGTCGTCCATGTGTGCCTCCAATGCACCAATGCGAGTGGTATGGCCACGAACTCATGTGCTGATGCTTGGAGTTGCACGCGTCGGACGGAACCGACATCGCAGAGACGACGATATGTCGTGCCGCAAAGCCGGAAGCCACCTTCCCGAGAAGTCCGAAATCACACCCCTTCCCCCATGTGTAGCCAAAAGGGCCGTTGGATTGCGCGCCCAGCGCGCCGCAACGCGCGTACAGCGCGCATTGGAGAACCGAGGGCAGCCCCCAGTCCGGAAATCTTCACAAGCGGATGAATCACTTCCCCCTACTTTCGAATGTGCGTCCAGAAGGAGAGTGCGCGATGGTCCACTTGTAGTGCACATGGGTCAGTTGAAAATCAGACTGAGAAAATGGCCGCGCCCCGGCGATAGGGGCGCGACCATCTGGGGCCGCGCGCACCCGACAAACCTAGACGCGTTGTGCGGAATCCGGAGAACCGGACACCTCCTGCGCCCGCGGTCGTGGTGTGAACACCGCCCGGGACCCGCTGGGGGCACGCGGCACATCGGGGCCGCGCAGCGGCGGTGGCGGGCGGTGCCCGTCAGCGCACCAATTTGCGGCGTGCTGTCTCTGCGGCGTGAAACGCGGCTTCGATCAGCCCGTGTTCGCCTGCGAGGGTTCCCACGAAAGCATCGACGGCCTCAATCGCGCGACCCTCCATGGTGTCGGGTTCTGCGAAGTATGCCGCGAACTCTCCGGCGCCGACAGCCGCCATGGTGGGTCGACGGGCCTGGTACTCGGCCCACATCGGCCTGTAGACCGCGCGCACCCGGTCGAGTTCGGCTTCGTCGATCTCCTCGTGCCGCAGGAGGCGGACTGTTTGCTGGCGGGCCCGCCACATGGCGATGTGGTGCTGGACGGAGACCGGCCCGAACGGGCCGGGTAGGGCTCGCTCGATCCTCGGGATACCCGGCTGGGCCGGCCAGGGCGAGTACAGCTCTGTGAGGACCGACGTCAGTCTGTCGATATCGATCTGCCCGGTCCTCTCGCCCTCCTCAAGGACGAGCTGGGCCGCGCGCCGTTGCTTGAGAGTGGCAGACGGGTGGGCGAGTTGCTCGACGACGGCACGGACGTTCTGGCTGCGCCGGACGGCGTTCGTCTGTCCCGTGGCGCGCGCATGGGTGCGCCAGGCTCGGCGTGCCTGCGGCGTTGGCACGATCGTGTCGTCGATCAGCCACAGATACAGCACGACGCGGATCAGGGAGCGTTGCGGGATGCGTCCCGGCGTGGAGCGTTCCCGGGCCTGCAAGAGCCTGGTGAACAGCTCGCGCTGCTCGGGTGGGAACACCCGCGGATCGCTGCCATGAGCGCTGGTCTTGCGCGGTTCGGGGTTGGCCAGCATGCCGTCCTCGACCCAGGAGGTCACCATCCGGGGACTGGCCTTCACGGCCAGCGCGAGCGCGTCGGCGACCAGGTCGGCCGACGTTCCCTCGACCCACGTGCTGGCCCGATTGCCTTCCATGGCCCAGAACTTACATCGAGATTCAAGCCTCCGGAGCTGCATTCACAGCACGTCAGCCATAAGGCTTAGGGCCAACAGGAACTGCACCCCGCACCGTATCCCTGCCAGGAACACGCGGTGCGGGGGCAGCCGACTCATCCCCTGAACGGAGACCGTCATGAACCACCGTACGCACCGCCGGGCACCGAAGCGGCGCCGAGCCCGCCGCCGTCTCATCGAGGGCCTGGGACAGACCGCGTTCTACGCCGCTTCCGCCACTTTGACCGGCGGGCTGGTCCACGAGCTTCTCCAACTGGTCCACATCCGCGCCTCCTCGTGCTGACCTGAGCAGGGAGGCTCCGGAACCGAGGCCGCGTGACCGGATGAAGTACCGGATGCGTGTAGCGCGGCCTGCCGGGTCCTGCCCGCACCGCGCGAAGGCCCCCGGAATCACGGTGATTCCGGGGGCCTTCGGGGGTACGGCGGCAGGTTGATTAGTTGTCGTCGGTGGAGTCGTCCGTGCGACGTCGGCGGGCCGCGAAGAGGGCACCTCCGCTGGCGGCGATCAGCACTCCGGCGCCGCCGATCATCCACAGGGTGGCGTCCGCGCCGGTGTGCGCGAGCGAGCCCGCAGGTGTGGGGACCGCGGTGTTCGACGCGGCCTCGTGGGTGGGCGCGGTCGATGGGGCCGGGGTGCCCTCGTCCTTGCCGGGCTTGTCCGGCGTGGGCCGGCCACTCGGCTTATCAGTGGGCTTGTCGCTCGGCTCGTCGGTCGGCTTCTCCGTGGGCGGCGGGGTGGTGGCGGTCTTGGCGTTGGTGACGGTCACCGTCACGGGATCGCCCGGCTTGGCCTTGAACGCCTTCGAGGGCTTGTAGATCTCGTAGCCGTCGGGCGCCTTGATCTGCTTGACCCAGAAGTCGCTGCTGGTACGGGAGCTGGTGGGCAGCTTGCCGCTTGCCGTGCCGTCGGAGCCGGTGGTCAGCGTCAGGAGCGTCTTGTCGCCGCGGCCGATGTTGACCGTGGATCCGGCCAGCAGCTTGCCGGTCTTGTCATCCTTGGCCTTCAGTAGGACCGAGGCGTCCTTGAGCGGATCCACGATCGTCAGAGGCGTGTCCACGCCGGGGGTGACGATCACGTCCTGGTCATCGACAGTGTCATGCAACGGACTGCCACTGGAGGTCTCCTTGAGACGGTAGACCCCGGGAGCGAGGTCCCGCAGGGCGAGCTGCCCCTGGGCGTTGGTTTCGCCGCTGGCAGCCTCCTTCCCCGTGGAATCGAAGAGGGTGAAGGCCGCCCCGGCGAGGACGTCGCCGCCGGCGCCCTTCTTCAGGATGGCCACGCCGCCGGACTCCGGTTCGGGTGCGTTCTTCGGAGTCGAAGACGCGGAAGTGGACGGGGTGGGATCGGGGCTCTGGGCCGAGGCGGTCGGTGCCCAGGACAGGCTTCCGGTCATCGTGGCGGCGACGGCGACAGCGGCTGGCAGGGTGCGAACGGAGCGGATGCGCAAGTAGGGCTCTCCAAGGGAACACGTACGGTTGATGGAGCGGGGTGGTAATTCAGCGGGAGCGGCCGGGCGCCGGACGCGGAGGTGGTGCTGTCGCCGGGGCGGCGGGCGAACGGGAAGGCGCGGTGATCGCGTATCTGCGGGCTGCGGCACGGACGAGCTGCTGTTGGTGCTGCACGGGCAGCTGCTCGATACCGGACAGGCCCTGGGCGATGGCCAGGCCGAAGGGGCAGCCGGCGTCGAGGCCGGCGGCCTGCACGATCTGCGCTGCGGCCTCGGCTTCGACCAGGACGCCGTAGGTGCTGGGGACGCCGAGCATGTGCTCGGCGTGGTCGCGGGCACCGCCGAGAACTCCAGTGAGCGAGACGTCGTCATCGTTGAGGCAGTCCTCGACGATATCGAGGAGGATCAACGTCGCACTGTGCAGTCGGTCGCGGAAATCCGGGTCGGTGATCCAGAATCCGTTCGGGCCCGGCGGCGGTGGCGGGGCATGAACCGAAGAGGAGGTCGAGCGCTCCTGCTGTCTTCGGTGGAGTGGAAGCCATCGCGGCGGCAACCGGAACTCTTTTCGTCTGTTGGTTGGTTAGCGAGTGCGGGGTGAAGCCCCGGGGGTGGGTGTGGACTGAGCGACCGGCCGGGCCTGCTGCGGTGACACGGCAGGCGGCGGGAACCACAGGTGGATGTACTGCTCGATCACGGTGCGCAGTCCCGTGCCGTCCGCGCCGTCCCAGGCGGGCCCACTGCTGTGCCAGTCGCGGAAGACGGCGTAGCCGTCCATTCCGGCGACAAGAGCGCGGGCGGTATCGCGTCGGTCGAAGGTGCCGTACTCGGAAAAGCGGAGGAGAACCGTGTCGACTTCGCCTTGCTCGGGATGGATGACACGCAGGCGCAGTCCGTTGTACTCGTCTCGGCGGATGGTCGGGGCGAAATCGATCCGCAGCCGCAGAGACGAGTTCGGCTGGGGGGCTGCGTATAGGGAGTCACCGACGACGGCGTACTGATAGAGGGGCAGTTCGAGGACGTCATCGAAAAACTGCTGGGCGTGAAGGGGCACATGACCTCACGGGTAGAGGGGAGTCCGGCAGGTCAGCGGCGCGGGCGGGAGGGGCGCGCGGGCAGGATCGCCGGTGGGGTCGTCGTGGTGCCCCAGCGCGGGACGCTGCGTGTGGTCAGCGCGGGGCGCCGTCTCGAAGCGGTGCGGCGGAGTTCGAGGGGTGTGGGCACCGGGGGCGGTGGCGGTGTCACGGGTACCAGCTGGGCATGGTCGCGCAGTCCGCGCGGCAGGAAGTCCTTCCAGCGCGGCACCGGCTCGGGGTCGGACACGCTCTGGGTGATGGCCTTCACCAGCGGCGTCGGGGTGTTGGTGGTGGCAGTGGCGTACCAACGCGCGTATCCGTTCTCCGGGCCGCCCCACATGTACCAGCGGGCCTCCAGTGTGGTGAGTTCCCTCTCCGCGTCGAGCCGGCCGGTGGTGTACTCCAGGCCGGCCATCCCGTCCGGGGTCTGCAGTTCCAACACACCCCACCGCCGATGCTGGATCTGCCAGCCACGGTTGATCAGAGGGGCAACCGCGTTGAAGGCAGTGAGTTCGCGATCCGTGGGATCGGGGCGGGCGAGGTAGTACTCGGGCCCGTTCTGGTACGCCTGGGCCAGGGCCGTGGTGAAGGCGGTGACGACCTCGGTGGGGCAGCTGTCGTTGAAGCTGACGCCCCAGGCGGGCGGCCCGAAGCGGTCCGCATAGGCGTTGATCCGCCACAGTCCGTCGTCGTCGCCTTCTGGTAGGAAGCCGAGACGGACCTTGTGGTCGGGGGCATTGAGATAGGCGTTGCCGAGGTCGTCATGGGTCAGCTCCCAACCCAGCTGCATCAGGGGCTCAAGTGCGGGGTCGCCGATGCCGGTGGTGCCGGCCAGGTAGCGGGGGAAGACGTAGACATCGCCGTCGATGTCGAAGTCGGGATCGGTCAAATTGGACATCCGGGAGGGCCGGGGCGGGCGCTCGGGGAGGCTCTAGGCAGGGGTGACCTGGACCACCAGGTGCCGGTACGCCTCGGTGGAGCGTGCTCGCGCTTCCGCGGCGCTGGTGCCAGTGGTGATCAGAAAGCCGATGCGGGCGGTGAACATGTCGCCCCCGTCCTGCGGCAGGACGAGGTGATCGCCGACTTCCCGCTGAAAGCTGACGCGTTCGAGCCAAGGGAAGGTGCCGTCGAGGCTGAGCTCGGTAAGAGTGCCGGAGTAGGCGGGGTAGACCAGTCGGATCGCCGCCGCCTGACTGCGTGTGGGAGTGAGGTCGGGCGCCAGCCCGCAGGCCACGTCCGCAGCGGCGCGGGGCAGGTCGACGCCGGTGGCCAGGCTGACGAGGTGGCCGATCATGTCGCCGCCCACGCGGGCGTTGACTTCGATCAAGCGCGGGCGCCCGTTCACCAGGCGCATCTCGACGTGCTGGATGCCGTCGGTGATTCCGAGTGCCTTGACGGCTGCCGCGGCGACGGGGGCGACTTGTGCGAGCAGTGGGTCGGCCGCGTCGACGCAGTGGGCGACCTCCTCGAAGAACGGCGGGTCGCCGAGGGTCTTGCGGGTGACGGCAACCGCAGTGGTGTGGCCGCGGTAGGTGACGCACTCGACGCTCACTTCGGGACCGTCGAGGAATTCCTCCACCAGGACGTGAGTGCTTTCGATACCGTCGCGTGCTTCCGCCGAGGCGAACTCGAAGCCGGCGGGGAGTTCCTCCGCGCAGTCCACGCGGATGACGCCGATGCTGGCGGCGCGGGCAGCGGGCTTGAGGACGATGGGGTAGCCGATTGTCTCGGCGGCAAGCGCCGCTTCCAGGAGTGTGCGGGCGGTCATGGAGGAGGCCGAGGGGACTCCGTGCCGGGCGAACAAGGTGCGGGCGGTGGCCTTGTTGCGGGCCGCCTCCATCACTTCCGGACTGTTCGTGGCCAGGCCGAGCTGGCGTGCGAGGCGAGCAGTCTGGGTGAGGTACCACTCGGTCCACGTCGCCACACCGGCCAGCTGGTGGCGGTCGGCCAGAGCCCGGCCAGCCTGGTCGAGCGCCTCGGCGTCGTCCGGGTCCGCGATCTCGAAGTCGCTGATGAATTCCTTTTCCCACGTGGGCTCGCTGGGGGTGATCAGCACGATGTCGTAGGAAGCGGCGACGCTTTCGAGACAGTAGCCGCGGTATGCCTGCGCCTCCGGACCGGAGGACGTCACGACGAGGATGGTGCGAGAGGGCAAGGGAACTCCAGAAGGGTCGCTGAGACGTAGTTGAGAGATGGTGCGCGGCGGTTCAGGGGGTGCGGCGGTGGCGCAGCTCGAAAGCAGAAGCCCAGTGGGGGTGGTCCTCGATCAACTTGCGCGCGTAGAGCGCGGTGAAGTTGTTGTTGAGGCCACGCACGCCTTGGGGCAGCCGCCACCGCAGTTCTTCGAAGAGGCCCTTGAGCCCTATACGGGTGGCGCCGGCAGCTACCCGCTCGGCGGTCAGACGCTCCAGGGCCCGGTAGACGTAGGGGTGCTCGGAGTCGTAGGCCAGGAACTGGTCGGTGAGCGTGGGCCGGGAGCCGGCCCGAAGCGAAGGACGGAACACCGGCAGCACGGTCTGGGTCGCCGTGACATCGGTCGTGGGCATCGGATGGATCTCCAAGGTGAACAGTGGGGGCGGCCGGCAGATCAGGCGAGCGAGACGCGCAAGCCGGTAAGGGTGCGCAGACGCGCGAAGGCGACAAACAGGCCCAGGGCCTGGAGAACGGCACAGCCGGTGATCACGTGGCCGAGCAGTGCGGGCGGCACGGCGGCGATGAGAACGCCTGCCACGGGAAAGGGCAGCAGGAGGACGAGAACCGTCATCGCGAGGGTGCTGCCGAACACCTCGGCCGGGATGAGGTGGGAGCGCAGAGTGCGCAGTACGACGGTCATGCCGCCCTCGCTGGCCATGAGCACCGCGATCAACACGAGGTATGCGGTGTAGGTGTGGGTCAGCGAGACGGCCAGGCATGCACTCGACGCGATGCATGCGGAGACGGCACCGACGGGCCACAGGCCCCACCGGTCGATGGCGCGGTGGCAGACCGCGACCGTGACCAATGTCGCTGCGGCGGCAACGGACCAGATCACACCCACGTCAGCGCTGGAGTGTCCGAGCTGCTTGACCACGATCACCGGGGCCGCGGCCTGGAGGAGGCCCGCAGCCAGGTTCGACAAGGTGAGCCCAGTGATCAGCCAGGCAAGCGCGGGGAGCGACTTGAGCGTGGTCCATCCGGTGTGGAGCCCCTTGAGGATGGGCTCCGGGGCCGTGGTCCGCTGCTGGGCGGTTGGACGGGTGGCGAACGCGCAGGCGAGGAGGGAGAAGACTGCGATCGTGGTCAGCATCCCGGATGCCCCGGCCTGCTCCAGGAGCAGGCCGGCGAGTGCGGGGCCGGCGAGGGTGCCGACCTGGTCGATGCCGAGCAGTACGGACTGCACGCGGTGGGCGCGCTCGCCGGCGGCCCGGCTAGCCACGCCGCCTGCGGTTTCGGCGGCGATATAGGAGAACTCTGTGAGCATGCCGGTCAGGGCGGCGAGCGTCATGACCGTGATGGTGGTGCTGAGACCGGCCTGTAGTTCGGGCAGGGCCATCGCGGCGGCCAGGACGACGGCTGCTCGTGTCCCGGAGGCGAGGCGGAAGACGCGGGTGGTGCCGTAGCGGTCGGCCATCGCTCCGGCGAGGGCGAAGGCGCCGAGTCGCGGGAGCCACTCCAGCGCGAACGCGAGACCGGTCAGTGCGGTGGAGTTTGTGGTGGCGAGCACCAGCAGGGGGATGCCGTACGTGGTCATGGCGAGTGCGCCGGCGTCCATGCTGCGAGGTAGGTAGATGCTGCGCAGCAGGTTGGGGACCGGGCGGCGGGCATGCCGCGGTCCGATACGGGTGCTCACGCAGCGTGCTCGCCTTCGGCTGGCTCCTGAGAGGAGCGGGCGTCGGCGTGGTGCAGGGCGCCGGGGTTGGACTGCAGCCAGTCGGTCAGGGCCCGTCGCGGTGCCGACGGCTCCGGCATCGGTCCGTTCGGGTGTGGGTCGCGGCTGTGCAGCTGGAGGGTGTGCTGGACCCGGGCGACGAAGTCGACGGTGGCGACGGGTAGGTTGCGGGCGCGGGCCCAGCGGGCCGCGGTGTCGTAGACCTCGGCGAGGGCCTCGCCGCTCTTGGTGAGCCGGTAGCGCTCGGGGGTCGTCTCGTCGGAGTGGACCAGGTCGAGGGCGCGGGCGGTGTCGATGGCGTGGCGCAGTTGCCCAAGGGTGAGGTCGCCGAAGGCGCCTTGCAGACTGCCGCGCCGGTGGCTGATGGGGCCGTTGTCGTCGATCTCGGTGATCAGACGTATCAGGCCCGGCAGAGTGAGGGTCCGAATGGTGCGACGTTCGTGCAGGAGGCTGTCAGGCAGGGCGCGGGTCATCGGCGCGGGCCTCCCGTCGGGGAAATCGGACGGGCCGGTATCTGATGGGAGAAGAGGTCGCCCGCCTTCCGTGCCGGGCCGTTCGGCGGCGTAGTGGTCAGGGCGGGGCCGGCGGACCGTACTGCGGGAGCCTCGGGTGCCGTACGCCGTGACGGTGTGGTCGCCCAGGGTCCGGAACGGTTCTGCGACGGGGCCAGGCCCAGCCCCCGAGGTCGGCGGGCATCGGCCTCGGCGGGCGGGGCGCCTGCCCAGACGGAGATCGCCTGGAAGACGGGGGACAGTGCCCGGCCGCTGGCGGACAGCAGGTAGTCGCCGGAGTTGCCGGCCGTGATGAGGCCGTCGGCGGCCAGGCGCTCCAGCGGCTTGTAGACGGCGGTCAGCCCGTAGCCGGGCATGGCGTCGGCGGCCAGGTACTTGGCGGTTGCGCTGCCCCTGGCCTGGAGCGACCACAGGATCGGGGTGGCGTGCCGCGGCGCGAGCAGGGCGAGCGCATCGTCGATGTTCTGGGCCGGCGGGATTCGCTCGGGCTCCATCTCGCCAGTGGTCTTGTTGCCGACCAAGTCCTTCTCCAGATACGTGTCGCCCCAGGAAGCGATCGTGGCGAGGACCGGCATGAGCGCAGCGCCGCGGCTGGTGAGGCCGTAGGTGACGTGGCGCGGGGCGTACTCGGTGCGCTCGACGAGGCCGGCGCCGGTGAGATGGCGCAGCCGGGGGTGGAGTTGGCCGTCCGCGAGCCACGGGAGCTTGGGCTTGATCTCGGCGTATCGCAGTGTCTGCGAGGAGAGGGTCATCAGCACCCATACGCTCCAGCGCGGGGCGAGGAGATCCAGGGTCTTGGTGACGCCGGAGAGGTCGTGCGATGCAAACGGGGTCGGCGCGGTGGTGGCCAAGGAAGGGGCTCCTCAAGCGGTACGAGTGGATCAGCGGGTGCGGGAGACCGCGGCCGTCGGGGCCGCGGGCACGGGCGGAGCCGGGCGTTGGGTGTCCGGGGCCGAGGCGCGGCGCAGGCCGCCCAGGACCGCGCCGGTGCTCTTGGCGTAGGCGTCGCGGGAGGCGACGGATTCCGCGATGCGGCGGGCGCAATCGAGGATGTGGACGGCGTCGGACTGGCCGATGTCCCTGTTGGGAGCGGTGAGTTCACGCAGTCGGCGCAGCTGGAAGGCAATGTTGCGTTCCGCGAGGGCCAGGGCGCTGTGGTTGCTGGTCAGGGCGGCGAGCAGTGTGCTCTCGGGGACATCGGCGAGTGCTTCGAGTTCAGCGAGCGGCTGTCCGTACAGCGCCTCGATGCGCTGGGCGACGGTCTGGGAAACGGCGTGGGCGGGGTCGTCTGGCGAGGGCAATCGGTGTCGCTTTCAGCGGCGTCGGGCCCGCACCGGCCCGGCTCGGGGCCCGGTCGGGGCGGGCGGCGCTGTGGCGGTGACCTTGGGTCGCGGGCCGGCACGCGGAACGTTCGGGTGGCTCGGCGGCGGCATGGTGAGGAACAGCTCGTCGAGGGCGGCCTCGTAGAGGTCGCAGCTAGCCACGGCGGCCTCGATCCACTGGTCGTGACGGTGGACGTCGTCGCTGGACAGCTCGCCCATCCGGGAGTCGGACTCGGCGATGCTGTGCACTTGTTCCAGATGCTCCTCGGCGACGGCGAGGAAGCTCCGCAGCTCCAATGCGCGCTGGACGGCGGCATTCGCCTCGCCACAAGCTGACTGTACGTACAGCGCGTCCACTTCGGCGCCGAACGCCTCCTGCAGTGCGACATCGCGGCTGGTCGCTCTATCGACAACGCTCACCGTGCTGTCCCTCGCACTGTCGTGTTCCGAGCGCTGGGCAGCGTGGGCGGGGTGGTGGGCAGGGCCGGGGCACGGCGGGCGGCGGGGGACGCGCCACGCCACGCGCCGGGGCCTCGTTTGCCGGGTGCGTTGGGGTCGAGGAGATAGTTCACGACCATGGCGCGGCCGTCGCGGGAGGCGACAGCGGCATTGACCTGGTGGGCCAACTCCAGGACGGCATCGTCGAGTACGTCGGCCGGCTGGGTGCCCAGCGCCTCGACGAGCGCGTCTTCCGCGGTGTCGAGTGCCTGCTGGGTTTCGGTGAGCAGGCCGTGCCAGTGCACGAGGGTGGTCGCCTCGGGGTCGGACTGCGGTGCCGCCTCAACCGCTCGGCGCAGGTCGGCGAGCGGCATCTGGAATTGGTCCTCGATGCGCTCGGTGAGGACGCTCAACACGTCTTCGCTGGTATCGGACACAGCGTAGCTCCCTTCATTTCGAGGATTTCCGTTGCGGGAATGAGAAACTGGGACGCGGCTGGTTAGTCCAGGTACATGTGGACGGTCCGGCGGACGTATGCTCCGGAAGCTCAGACCGTTAACCCGGTCTTCCTGTCCGTGATGTGGACCCACGAGCCGGTCCTGGTTGCCTTGCGGACGATGGGCTCGTGGATCGGGTAAAGGACTCCGCCGGCATCCGACTTCGACGACTCCTTCGAGCGGATGGTGACCGTACTGGTCCCGTGCGCCATGTACGGGTCTGCCCTGTGACACGGCGAGGAGGCGGGGACAGTGCCCGGGGCTTCGACGTTGACGGACGTAGCGGTGACGGCGGGCAGCGCGAGCGCGGCACAGACAACTCGGCATCGGCAACGCGAGTAATGTGCACGGAGTTTTCCCTAACTGGCTATGGGGAGGGAATGCGGAATTAGCCCCGGGCGGATGCCGTACGGGCTGATAACAAGAGTCCGCAGAATCCCCGGTTTCGGTAACCGGGGACTGCGTGCTATGTTCCGCGCTGCCCCGCACGCGTTTCGCGGCATTCCGCCGGTTTCAGAGAGAAAGACATGTGCGCTGGGGGGAGTTCAGTGGCTCGGGCCGCGCGGCAGTGTAGGGCGGGCCGGCACGACGGGGGCTGCAACAGTGGTGTGCCGGACCGCAGGTGAGGCCGCGGGCAGCGGCGGCTTGTCACCCCTCCAGTGCGCTTCCCACCACTGGGTGGTGGCCTGGAACGTCTGGAAGCCGCCTTCGCGCAGAGTGTGTGTCCACGCGTGGCTGTCGACCTCTTCGAGTAGCACTCGGAAGGGCAGGGCCGCGTTCTCGTCGAGGGCCCGCAGCAGCACGGTGGTCTCGATCGGCTCGCTGTCCTGCGTGTAGCTGGTGAGCAGCGCGAAGTGGTCGCCGTCACTGCGCAAACGCTTCTCCAACGCGCGGGTGGCATCGTTCGCGGGGGCGGTGCCCATGCCCTCGGGCAGGAGGATCGCCTCCTCGGGGCAGCCGCGGGCGACGAGCCAGGACTGCGCCATGAACGGCAGCGGCAGCATGTCGCTAGCGAACCGGAACGTGTGGGTCGCCGGGTCGCGCTTGAGGTGGAGGGCGGCGATCTGGGGCTTCCCCGGGGTTCCCCAGGTGACGGCCCGGTTGTGCATGACGAAGATTCTCTGCACTAAGTCAAGCGCATGGGTCAGGGGCTTGAGGTGAGCCGTGACAGGCGGGCTTGACTCTGAGGGCGAGCAGGATCACTGCGGGTCGGGAACGAGGACGGCCTTGGGAACACTGAGAGGGCGGTGCCACCGACCGCGTTCTGCGCCGTCCTCCTCCCCCTTGGGGGCCACGCCGACAAAGGGCTGCCTGGAGGCCAGACGTGAGGCGAGAGGAACTGACCTCTACGTTCTCCCGAGGTCTGGCTGAAAATAATGCTAGGCGGATGCAGGGAACGTTGCGCAAGAATTCAGACTATGACGTCACTCTGGGTTCCAGGATCGGACAGCGTCGACGATGCGGACGAACGGGTCAAGACTGTGTTCGCAACGTACGGCCTCGCGATGTACCAAGCTGCGCTCTTGGAAGTAGAACTCGTGCATGCCTTCGCGCTGCACAAGATCATCGATGCGAAGAGTGCGGCGAAACTTATCGCCGACCCATGGCATAGCGGATACAAGAAGAAGCTCTTCGAGCTGATCAGGCATGTCGAGGGCCAGTCGCCGAGTGATCCGGACCTCGTTGAAGACCTCACAGAGTGCCGCAAGCGTCGAAACTGGCTTGCCCATTCGTACTGGCGCGAACATGACCTGCATTTCGTCTCGCCCTCAGGTCAGACGGAGATGATCCGTAATCTGGACGCAGATGTCGAGTTCATCCAGGGAGTTCGCGCCCGCCTGAGCACCGTGGTCCACGAGCCGGCTCACCAGGATCTCGGCTTCACTCAGGGCATGTTTGACGCCGAATTCCGACGGCTCTATAGCGAAGCTGGCGGCGAGTAGCGCTCCCGCCCACGACGGTGCGAAATTTCTGGTGGCCCGGCCGGGTTTCACCCTCGGAGGACGCACGAAGCTCAGTAGCACTAGCGCAACGTGGCCGAGCCGGTCAGTAGGGGGTACTCTCCTGCGCGCCTCGCCAGGGCGGTTACTTAAAAATCATCTCATTTGACTATCGGCCGAGGGCGGCTCACACCCGCACGCCCCGCGGCAGGTGAGGTAGGGACGTAGCGGGCCGGGCTTAGGTGAGGTACCGTCAAAACACGCCTACGGGCGCCCTGTCCACGGACACTCGGACCTACGGGTTCTCTCCCTACGAGGAGTTCGCGTGCTTACACTCACGCCCATCGAACGCGACATGCACAGCCTTCTGCGCTCCCTTGCGAAGGCTGGCGATCCGGTCGACCCGCTTTCCGCCTGCATCGGCTACAAGGAATTCGCGCAACGCGTTGACCCGCACGGCTTGGACCCCTACACGTCGCAGGGCCAGATGCGCGGGCTGTACCCGAAGCTCGGCCACATCAGCGTCTACGAGCATCAGCACGGTCGGCCCCTGCTGTCGGCGCTTGTCATTCGCAAGGCTACCGGTCGGCCCGGGACCGGCTTTGCCGAGCTTGCGTCGCAGCTCGGATTCGAAGCCGCCGAGGATGCTGGGTTTTGGGAGCATCAGGTTGCTCAGTCCGTGCGCTTCTGGTCGGCTGACGACCCGGTCATGCTGATGGACTCCGCGATGGACCAGGTATTGAAGGAGCTTGGCTCCATCAAGCGCGCCGTACGCCGACTCGCCGCGAAGGCGCCCGAGAAGGGCTAGGCCCGACTGACCGCCTCACGGGGCAGAGCGCCCCGACTTCCCTGAACCGGTTGACGCTAGCCGCAGTTGCACTCGGCGCCTAGGTACGGCTCGGATCGTTTGACGTGAGGCTGGCCCATCAATCGGATGTTCAGTCCCCACAGCGTCCTCTGCCGGACCAGTCAGAAATCGCGCAGGGGGTTGCCGCACCCGACACCCCCTCCGCAAGCCCGGGCATCAGCGGGCGGGCGCGCCCGGGCACCAAACACTCCCTGGCCTGCACCGGCATCGCCTACGTATTAACCTGCTACCCCCGACACTCACCAAACGAGACCGATCTCTTAGTTCGGGGAGTCTCTAGGCCCGACCCAGGTCCACTCCTCGACGTCGTAATCGATGTCCTCTGGGAAGTGGGCAGCGAGCCGTTCAAGCGTGGCGTCGGCTCGAGCGGCCTGCAGAGCCGACTCAATGACGAACAGCCTGGCTTGTTGGTAGTCATGGGCGGTCACAGACTTGCTCATGTCGTTCACGGAGAACTTGATGCTCCCGTCGTGGCCCCAGCTGATCCCATTAGGTGTCAAGACGCTGAAGTGCATGTAGCGGGCGTAATCGATGCCAAGAGCGATCATCGTCATCGCATGTTTCATCTGGCGCGTTGTGGTCGTTAGCGCCTTGAGCTGGCGGGCCACTGGGGATTCACGCTCGCCCCTCTCCGGCCGGAATATGGGCAGCCGGTCGCCGAAGGTGTAGGGCGACTCTCCCCACCCCTTCCTCCGAGACATGTAGTGCTCCAGAAGCTCCTGGAAGGCCAGTGCGAGTCCAGCCATGGCAAAGACGACGCGATCGGCCAAGAAGTGTGTGCGTGCTTCATGTAGAAGTCGGGCGACTTCGGGATGGGCAACCAAGTCCGCCATGTCTACGGTCTCGAAATCAACGTTGAAGATCATTTGTGTCGCGTCCATGAAGAAGGTCGTGACATCAGCCTTGGACTGGGCGATGGAGTGGGAGGACGGGACGTTTCCGTGATGCTTCAGGTCGACGCGCAGCTTATTGACCCTGCCGAGGGCCTGCTTGCTCGGTAGGACCTGTCCGGTTGGCAGCTTGGGCTGGAGTTTCTCCCAGTACTGCAGAAACTGCATGCTGCTCGGCAGATTTACTTCGAGGTGATCGGCACTGATCAGCAGAAAGTGTTCGACCGCGTCCTGGAAGGACAGGATGGCGGCGGCTGACATCGGCTCGGGTTGCGCGCTCTGGGCGACGCCCTGCGCGTGCAGGAAGCGGACGAAAGCGAGCCGTTGGATCGTCTGCTGGCTGAGCGGTTTGGTCATGGTTCTCCTAGCGGCGCGGCTGCGGGATTCCCAGGTCGACGGGAGCCCGGCGTGTGAGTCGTGCGGCGTCTGCCTGCTTGGCCCGGAGGAAGGTGAGTGTCAGCTCGATCCCTTCCATCTCGCCAAGCCAGTGCTCCTCCTCGGCCCTCTTACGCCGCAGTAGGAGATCCTTCTCTATTTCGGCCAGCCTCGGCAACATTTTTGGGTTGACCTGCAGCATCGGACATCGGATGCAGGCGTGCTCGTGCTGGCAGGGTGAGCCATAGGGGCGAGCGCAGTTGCCCAGCTCGACCTTGCGCTTGTCGAAGCGGTCCTCGAACTCAGCCCATTCGTCGGGGGTGACGTCGACATACTCACCCTCGGGACGGAGCAACCGGCGGTGGTTGAGGAACTCCTGGTAGTGCTTGACGATGTCCTCGGCGAACACCGCGACGTAGCCCTGAGTGGTTTGCAGATTCAGGTGCCCGAGCAAAGCGGCTCCGATGTGGATGGGCAAGCCGCCGTTGACGATGTCGGTGGCGAAGAGCCTTCGGAAGTCGTGCGGGGTGAACTTGGCGAAGGCCGGGTTGGTCTTGCCGATCTCCACGCAGGTGCGGGTGAGCATGTGCAGGACGGTGCCCGTTGCCATAACGCTCCGGACGACACCGAGTTGGCGTTGCAGCAGGAACGGCATGGGCTCTGACCAGGTCTTTTCGTGAGGGTCATAGCGGCTGATCAGTGGGATGGTCCGCTTGTTCCGGGTCTGTCGGCGGACGATCTGGGCGACGGCGTGGAAGAGCTCAGCGGACATCGGAATGACGCGCTCGCGGTCGCTCTTGGACGGGGCGATCACCAGGAGGGCGATGACCTCGCCCTTGGGCCTCTGGTATTGGCGGATGCTGAGGTGGGATAGCTCGCAGAGCTCCTCGACGCGGATGCCGCTGTGCCGCAGGACCTCGACGACCGCCCACCCCCAGAAGGCCGCGTCCTCGGCCATGGTCACGTGGATGGTCTCACCGGTGCGGTGGTCGATGACCCGGACGGACGGGTCGGAGACGGTGGCGGCCCGGCGTCGGTCATCCCGGGAGTCGGTGCGGCTGTAACTGCGTCCCTGGTGTACGAAGGGTTCCCCCAAGGGGACCGGAGTGGCGGCTTCGAGCAGGCTGGTGAGGTGTTCGTAGCGTGCCTCGACATGCTGAACGAGCACGGGCAGCAGCGGCTGGCGGACCCGGGTCCTGTCGGCCATCCGCCGGTGGATCTCCCGGCTGCGTTTCCCGAAGCCCTTGAGGTCTCGCGGCATGATCGGGCAGGGAGCCACCCACTGTGCCCACCGTTCGGGTTCGGTGATGGACCAGCTGTGCAGGTCGACGTAGAGGCCGCGGACGGCCAGCAGGATACTGGCGGCGCCCTTGCGGAGCTTGGTGCGGTCTCTTTGCTGGTACTGGAGCTCGGCTCGCCATTGGTCGTAGACCCCGGAACTGAGCGCGAGATCCTGCTGGCTGGGGTTGATGCGCTCGATAGTCGCCCAGAACAGGCTGGCCAGATTGCGGGTGAGCGCTTCGATGGTGATGTAGTCGGTCTCCGCGCGTCGCCGGACGAGGTAGTCGATCAGTAGCTGGCGGACGCCGGCATTCCTGATGCCGTAGCGGTCGACGAGTTCCTCGACGGTGGACTGGCCATTGTAGATGAACATCCGTAGCGTCGCGGCGGTCCCGGGCGGGAAGTGCCCCATGCGATGCAGAACCTCCCAGGCACCCAGTGCCGCGAAGCGGGTGGTGTTGTTGGTGGCGCCGTGAGTCAGGCCGAGCCGCTTATTCTCCATCGAGTAGTGCAGCAGGGCGGACGGCGTCAGGTGTTCCAGCGCGATGCCCTGCGTGGTGAGCGCGCAGGTGAGGTCGAATTTCGCCCGCCGACGGTGGCCCGGGTGCAGATGCGACTGGGCATCGACCGTCTCGAAGAACTCATCCAGCCGCGGGTCCTTCTGCATGATGCGGAACGGCTCGGCGTAGTCGGTGAACGTGTTGGCCCTGAACCCTGGCACGGACGGCTGGATGATCCGCAGGGAGAATGCCATCTTGAGCGCGGAGGTCAGGCAGCTGCTGTGGTAACGGACCTCGGGCCGCCCCAGGACGGAGACCGACGCAGCGTTCACGTCGTTGAAACCGCTGGCCTCCCACCGTTCCTGCCACGTGGTCCCCGGCAGGGTCGCCAGGTGGCCGAACAGTATCCGGATGTCGGCCCGGCGCTGCTCGGCCGATGACCCGCTCTGGCCCGGCAGGATGTCCCTGGTCAGGCCGCACAAATCGGCGACCTCCGCCTTCGAGAGGTCCCCGAACGGGGCCGGCGGGGTCTCCGGCCGTGGGGCCGGTGCTGCTTTGAGGGCGGCGCGGGTGAACGGGGTCGATGGAAGGCGGGGCTCCTCGCGGAAGGTCTGCCGACGGTTGCGGGCCGTGTAGGTGCCGAACGTGGGCCGGCTATCCACCGAACACCGCCTCGACATCGGCAGGGTCGTATTCCGGTGCGAAGCTCCGCTCGACGCGGGGCCGGTTGTAATGCTGCTGCAGGGCGTCGAAGAGGTCCTCGACGCGGGCGTTGAGATAACGGCCTGTGGTCGCCAGGTCGGTGTGCCGCATGATCGTCCGCACTTGAGGGAGGGTGAGGTGCGGGTCGTTGGCCATCCGGTTCGCAGCGGTGTGCCGCAGGTCGTGCAGGGTCCAGTTCGTCTTGAGCTTCTCGTTCGCCCGCTGCAAGACGCGACGCATCGCCCAGTAGCTCAGCGGCTTGTCGGGACCGCGGAGGGTGCGGAAAATCGGCTCGTGGGCCGGCGGCAGACCCGCCTGGTCGAGGTAGGCCGCCAAGACGACCAGGGCCTGCGGGCTGGCCGGGACCGGTTCACGGTCGTCGGTTCCCTTGGTCACCACGTAGATGTGCTGACCGGGCCAGTCGATGTCGCCGGGCGTGACGCCCAGGAGCTCACCGGCCCGAGAGCCGCTGGAGACATAGAGCAAGATCGCCGCCCGGTCCCGGGTGTGAGCCATCGCATCGAAGAGCTCGTCCCACATCGCGTCCGGGATCGCGCGCGGTTCGGTCTGCCTGACGCGCTGGCGCAGACGAGCCCGCCGGAACACCGGCATGGCGCCGTCGGGCGTACGGTGGGCCAGAGCCTGGCGTTGCGCCCGCGATGCCGGCACCGGATTCACCAGCGGACCACGACTGTGGTGCCGGTGAAAGGCGTAGAAGCCGCTGACCACGGTGAGGTTGTGGTTGATCGTGATAGGCGCGTAACCGGCCTTGAGGTAGCGCTTGCCAGTCCGCAGGTTCACCGAGCCCGGCGGCGGAGCGTCACGAGCCCTCCTGCCCCGCTGCGGGTTCTCCGCGGCACGCAGCCAGCCCACCAGCACGGAGGCTTCGGCCTCGGTAGCCCGCTCCCAGTCCACTCCGAGGAACCACAGCAGCCTGTACCAGCGCAGCATGTCGTACGCGTAGCTTCGGCCGGTCAACGGCCGACTGTCATCAAGCGCGAGCTCACGGAGGTACGACGCGACAGGCTCAACCACACCGCCGGAAGCGTCGAGGACGGCATATCGGGGATGTACGGTCTCCAGCTCGACCACAGAGCCGACGCGGGGCACACCGGCCCGCCCCTCGATCAGCTCACGATGTAGATCCTGCAACTCTGTCTCCCTAGTGTTCAGTTCACCCCGCTCAACGAGCCAGAGAAGGTGCAGTTAACACAGCAGCTGTGCTCCCCGTTGGCGCTGTGGTGCTCGGCGAGCACGGTCATGTCGTGCTGCTCGATGCCAATGCTGGCCCAGAACTGTTCGGCAACGTTGTTGTTGACTGCTTCGTATCCGTCGAGACGGAAGTCGGGTTCGTAGCTGGGCATCATGGCTTTCGTTCGATAGCGCCTGAGTGCCGTGCGCGTCGCGTGCACAGCGCCGTTCAGCGGCGGGGACGGGAAACAGAGGGAACGGCCGGAGGCGGAGATGCGGGCGCGGCACTGGGAGGGCCGGCGCGGCGGGGAGCGGTCAGGACGGCTCGGCCGGCGTCGGTCAGGGTGACGGGCTGTCCGGCCTGCATCGGATGCGAGATGTCGCGCTCCACGAGACCGTTCGCCTCCAGGCGCTGCAGCTGGGCGTAGGAAATGCGAGTACGGGTCGGCGTCGCCACGGTCAGCCGGTGGGTGACGAGGTGTTCGTGGAGCTTGGCGCCCTGAGCGATAGCGAGCAGGGCCGCGACGTCCTGGGACGGGATCTGTCGGGGCACCTGCCGGGGAACGTCGGCCTCGATCGACTCCAGAGCGGCGGCTGCCGTGGTCTGCTTCGCCTCGCGTAGACCGGCGGCTTGGGCCAGTTGGTCAAGGGTGCGGTCGATCCGAGTGAACAGCGCCTGGTCCACGGGCAGATCGCTGGAGGCGAGACGGGCGAGCCGGACGCGATGGAAGGTGACGTCCCGCTCGGCCGCCACGAGATCACGGTGAGCATCTGCCAAGGCGGCATGGGAGGCGTCAAGGAGACCGTCGTCGCGGTGCTGCCGCAGCTCCTCGACGCTCCAGCCCACCGCGGTCTCGATCCGCTGATCGAGGGCAGTCCGGGTGAGCCGGTCGGGAGGGGACGGGGTCATGGCGGAGGGACGTCTGGATCCGGAACAGACGCGTCAAGAGCGACACGGACCTCGACGTACGGGCCGTCGCGCGTGTGCCGGGCCGGGCCCAGCCTGTCCATGACGCGGAGCATCGCCGTGTTGGATGCCTGCGTGAACGCGGCGAGGGTGTGCGCTCCGCGCGCGCGGGCAACGGCCGACGCCTGGCAGGCAAGGGCCGTGCCGATGCCCTGACGGTGCCGGTCGTCGGCGACTTGCAGTCCGAGGTCGGCGACGCCAGGCTCCCGACTGACGGGCCCGACGCAGACGAGGGCCAGTGGCCTCCCGTCGGCGCCGAGGCCGATCCAGCATGTGGCCTGGTCGAGCATCCGTGTCAGGTCACGGGGCAGGAGGCGAGTCCGGCCCCAGCGGCGCAGCATGTTCGCATCGGAGCATTGCGCGTGGAAGGCGGCGACCAGGTCCCCGTCCGCCGGTGTCACTAGGCGCATATTCGCAAGGGCGGGGTGGATTTGCAGGGTCAGTCCGCGAGGGCGCCGAGCAGGTCCGTGCGCCGGAACGCCCGGTAGCGACTGCCGTCGGCCGCCCGCGGCCTGTGGGACTGGACTCCGTGGGAACGCCGCAGGATCAAGGACAGCCGCAGTGCGTTGAGGTCGGCGTAGCGCCAGCGTGCATCGGCGTGACCGGGCAGTTCGCGCAGGCGCTCGACCAGCTCTGCGGAGCTGACGTACTCCGGGGAGCCGTGGGCGTCGAAGACGTCGAGGCAGGCGTGGACGATGGTCTGTGGGCGGCTGGGACAGGACAGGAAGTCCTCGGCCGGGTCCTCGTGGAGGTCGTCGAATTCGTCCATTTCCTCCAGGTCATCGAAGTCGTCGAAGTCCGGATCGAAGTCGGGCTCATCGTCCTCCGCCAGGTCGTAGTCGCCCGGGAGGTCGGGCTCGGACGCGGCGGCGCAGCAGCAGTTGGTGGACAGCAATGCACTCAGCTCGGCCCCCGCTGCCATGCGCTCGACGAGCAGGTCGGTCAGCGTGTCCAACTGCTCGCCGGCGCTGACCCCGGGGAGGTCGGCGGCAGCCAGCTCGGCGATCTGCCGGTCGAGTTCCTGGGTATCGACGAACACGTCGAGGATGGCGCGGTGGTGCGGGTTCTCGCTGACCTCGGTCGGTGCCAGTACGGCGGCGGCGATCTGATCGATCAGGGTGGGGAACTGCGTCAACGGACAGGGCCCTTCAGGGGTGGGGAGGCGGGTCGGGGAAGACCGGGCACCGCATAGGGCGGTGGACCGGGTTTGGGTACGGGCTGCCGTGCGGTCAGCTGCGGTGATCTGGTGCGGGCGGCATGGGTGCGTTCTCCGAGCGGGCGCTGCCGGATGCCCAGGCGGGCACGGGCGGTGTCGTACACGTCGTGGGCCTCGCGCGGACGTACGGCCACGACGTGGATCTCGGCGGTGTGCGTGGAGTTCGCGGGCGCCGGCCGCTGGGCGTAGACGATGCGCCATGCGTTGCGGTGATCGACGTAGACCTTGCGGCATCCCACGAGATCGCGGGTGAGCTTGGTGCCGAAGAGGCGTGCGTCGACCAAGTCCTGGAGCTGGGCGAGGGCCAGGTCCCGGATGTCACTGGGGGCTTGGAGCAGGTCGGTCAGGGCGCGGGGGTCGATGGAGAGGCCGAAGGCCGGCCGTTCCACGCGGCCCGTCATCCGTCGGCCTGGCCGAGTTCGCTGCTCCCCTCGGGCTCCTCGGCCGTGGTGGTCCGGTTCGATGGCGGCGGGCCGGGCAGCAGGCGGTGCGCGGGCCGGTCTGGGTCGGTCATGCACGCGGACAGCGGACCGCCGGCCGCCCGCACGGTGGCCATGGCGTGGGTGAGGAAGTCCCGGTGCCAGACGAACAGGCCGGCCGGCCCCGCCTCCGGGTCCTTGTGCTGCTGGTAGGCGAGCCATAGTGCGTGGAGCCAGGCGACGACATCGGCGTGTTCCTGCCACTGCTCGCACCACGGGGCGGCGGTCGTGACCTCCGCCCCGTAGACCCGGACAAGGAAGTCATCCACCCAGTCGGACAAGAAATCGAGTTCGTCCTCGTACTCCTCGCCCTCCAGTTCAAGGATCGGGCGAGGCTCGGGCGGGGCTGCCGGCGACGGCAGGCCCGCGAACCCCGGCATGCCCGGCATCCCGAAGGCGCCGAACGGCGAGTCCGCAGGCGGTGGCGCGGAAGCGAGGCTGTCGAGCTGACGGGCCTGCTCCGCGGACTGGTCCAGCAGTTTACGGACGCTCGCCTCGATGCGTTCCAGGTCGGAGTCCGGAAGCCGGACCGGTTCCATCTCCCCGTCGTCCGGGAGGTTTATGGATTCAGGCACGAGAATGGGCCTCCTTGAGCCGCAGCCATAGGGCGTGAGTTACGGCTCCAACCATCCGGAGAATCCCCGGTTTCGGTAACCGGGACTTGGCTGGTATATATCTCTGCGCGGCACGAGCGGGCACGCACGGAGGGCTCCGAGCCGCGTCGCCCAGACAGAGATTTACCTCAGACCACGAGCGTCAAATCGTCCTGGGTGAGGGTCTGCTGCTGCGCCTCGGCGAGCCGGTCAGCAGCGATCTCGGCATAGGTCCTGCTCTTCTCTACACCGACGAAATCGCGCCCCTCCAGCAGGGCCGCGACACCGGTCGAGCCGGATCCACAAGTGAAGTCGAGCACCGTACCTCCCGGCGGAGCGATTTGCACCAGCTCACGCATGACGGAAACAGGCTTCTGCGTGATGTGCTGCCGAGCCTTGCCGCTGGGCTGCGAGGCGCTGAAGAGGCCGGGCAAGTAGACCGGATTACGGGCCGCGTCGATCGGCCCGTTGCTGGCCCAGACGATGAACTCACAGTTCTGAGTGAAGCGCCCCTTCTGCGGCCTGGCCTGCGGTTTATGCCAGGCGAGCACACCACGCCACAGCCATCCGGCGGCCTGGATGGCATCCGTGGTGATCGGCAGCTGCCGCCAGTCGGTGAAAAGCAGCGCCGTGCCACCGACCTTGGTGAGCCGGTGCGCCTCGGTCATGATCTGGGTCAGCCAGTAGCCGTAGCTCCTCTGGTCCATGTTCTCGCCTGTGAAATCCGGCAGCTCGTGCCCGGCGCCGGCAGAGGTGTACTTCTGCTTCGCGGACCGGGAGGTCCTCTCCTTCGCCGTCCGCCCGCCGCTGTTGTACGGCGGGTCGGTGATCACGGAGTCGACGCAGTTGTCCGGCAGCTCGGCGAGGACGCCGAGTGCGTCGCCCTGGTGCAGGGAAAAAGGCAAAGAGATACCCCAATTCGGTTCGGGTGGAGGGGGACAGACGCTCCGGCTCGCCTGGATGAGACCCGTTGGACCAGATGCGGGAAGGAAGGCTCCGCGATCCGCGCAGCGGGGAGGCGAGGGGAGGAGCCAAAACTGTAGGACACGATTCCCGGTTGAGCGCTATCGACGCCAAAGACCCCGAGACAGGTCCTCGACCAGATGCGATTTCGGCAACCGGGGATTCGCCCTTACTGTTTTGGAACTGCCCGACCAACACCGTCGACGGCACGTCCTTGTCCCTGCCTTCACGGAGATTTCCCATGTCCTGGCACACCTGACCCGACGCCCCGTGCCCATGCGAGCGGCAACTCGCACCCGTGCACCCGGGCCCCGAACACCCACCACCCCGGCAATCGCGCCCTTTCCTCAACGACGCACGCGTCGTCGGGGCTTCACCAAGGAACCGCTTGTGACGTCGCTCTACCCTCCCCCGCCCACCCCTCGTGACCGTCTGCCGGGCGGCAGGCCGGATTGAAGGGCATAGCCGCCGGCATCGGCGTCGTCGCCCTCTCCCCTCTGCTGCTCGCGGGCACCGCCATGATGATGGCGTCCTCCGGTGAAGCCGCGGCCACCGCTTCGTTGAGGGGTTGCCTGACCGGCCTCGACACCGCCGAGGTGACCAAGGAAGTCACCAGACTCCTCGACGGCGCCTCCGGCAAGAACATCCACATCCAGGGCCTGGACCTTCCGACCGAGCAGATCCCCAACGCCCAGACCATCGTGGCCACCGGCCTGAGCCTCGACGTGCCCAGGAAGGGCCAGATCGTCGCCATCGCCACCGCGATGCAGGAGTCGCGGCTGCGCAACCTCAACTCCGGAGACCGGGACAGCCTCGGCCTCTTCCAGCAGCGCCCCAGCCAGGGGTGGGGTACCGCGCAGCAGATCCGTGACCCAGTGCACGCGTCCGAGCAGTTCTACAAGCACCTACTCAGGGTCAACGGCTGGGAACAGATGAAGGTCACCCAGGCCGCACAGGCCGTGCAGCGGTCCGCCTACCCGCACTCGTACGCGCAGTGGGAGAACCTCGCCACCGCGTTGCAGAAGGCCATCGCCAAGACCTTCCCGAACGCTGGCAAGGATGAGCCCACCAAGGAAAAGGAATCCGCGTCCGGGCCCGGCATCTGCAAACCGGACGAGGACGGAACGTCCTTCGGACCGATCCCCGAGGGCACCGTCCCGAAGGGATACAAGATCCCCAAGGACGCCGACCCCAAGGCACGCGCGGCCATCGAGTGGGCCATGCACCAGCTCGGCACCCTCTACCAGTGGGGCGGATCCTGCACCGACTCCCACGGCCCCGACCCGATGAAGCGTTGCGACTGCAGCTCTCTGATGCAGCAGGCGTACGCGCACGCCGACGTGAAGCTCACCCGCACCACGTACACGCAGGTCAACGACGGCAAAGCCGTCTCGGCAAAGAACCTCAAGCCCGGGGACCTGATCTTCAGCCGCGGCACCACTGCCCGGCCCGAGCATGTCGGGATGTACATGGGCGAGGGCCTCGTCATCGAGGCACCACGCACATCAAAGCCCGTCCGGATCGCTCCGATCAAGGACTGGGAGATCCTCGCCGCGCGCCGCGTCATCTGACGCCGCACGCCGCCCGGACACCACCCGGGGCGCCGCCGGGCCTTCCTCTCGCGCCCCGCGCTTCGCCCCCCCTTCGTTCACCTCTTTCGCCGGCCCCTGTCCGGCCCGCGCACGCAAGGAGCCCTGCCCCACTATGCCCATACCTCTTGCAGACCGCGCCCTCGTCGTCCTCGCCTACGACCCAGGGGTCTCCCCGCAGGGCGGCGGCCTGCCCGGCCTGGCCGTGCTGAAGAACGTCGTCAACTCGATCAATCTCTTCGGCATCGTGGCCGTCGTCGGTGCTCTGGCCGTGTCCCTCGGCGTGTGGGCCTGGGGCCACCACACCGGCGGCCACCAGGCCGAAGCCAACGGCAAGAAGGGCGCGGTCGTGTCCGCGGGCGCCGCGCTCGGCCTCGGCGCCGCCAACGGCATCGTGGCCTTCTTCTCCGGTCTCGGGTCGCAGGTCCACTGATGCAGAAGCGATTCCCCTCGCTGTCCGAGTACGGCGTGACCTGGTCGGCCAACAAACGCGTCGCGATCGTCGCCCTGGTCATCACCGCGCTGCTCATCATCGCCGCCACCACCGCCTGGTTCACCGGCCGCGGCGAGCACGACCAGAGCGTCGGCGCACCGTCCCCGTCGAGCAGTTCCTCACCCTCCGAGGCCACCCCGAAGCCCGCGGCCGGGTCGGGTTCGGTTCCCAAGCCACCGCAGATCAGTGAACCGATCGCCTTCGCCAAGGCGGCAGCGGCGATGCTCTGGTCGTACGACACCCGCGACGCCGACCGCGACCAGCAGCTCGCGGGCATGGGCACGTGGATGACCAAGGAGACCAAGTACGCCGACTGGCCGTCGGTCTCCGGCCAGGTGCCCGACCCGCTGCTGTGGTCACGCATGGCCGACCAGGCTCAGCACGCCACCGGCACGGCCACCGAAGGCCACTACCCCGGCGCGTTCAAGCAGGCGCTCGCCGAGAACCCCTCCGCGATCACCGAGGCGTACATCTACGTGGTCACCGTCAACGGGCGCCAGCAGATCGAGTGGAAGGCGGGCGGCGGCGGAGCCGAGGAGCGCGCCGTGACTCTCGCCGTGCAGTGCCGGCCCAGCCACGACTGCCGCCTGGCCGCCATCGCCCCCAGCGTCACACAGTGACCCACCCCGCCGACATGTAAGGAGACCAACCCCCTGTGGGCTTCTGCGACTTGCCTCTCGCGGACAGAATGTGCGCCGTCGGCGACGCCGTCGACTTCGCGAGCAATCCCATCCAAGCTGTCGGCGACTGGATAGCCAAGAGCGCCGGCGAACTCGCCGCCACAGCAGCGGACCTGGCTGCCGAGGCCGTCAACCGCACCACCAAGGTGGACCTGCGGGCCGGATGGTTCGTCGACAACTACGAGGTGCTGCTGCCGATCGGCCTGACCATACTGGTCGGAACATTCTGCGCGCAACTCATCAGGGCCGCCGCCAAACGCGATGGACAGGCCCTTGCCCAGGCATGCACCGGCACCGCGTCGGGCGTCTTGTTCGCCTTCTGTGCCATCGCCCTGACGACGGTCGCCATCGAGGTCGTCGATGCCTTGTCCGGCGGCCTGTTCGCCTCATCGCACCTGAACATCGAAACAGCCGTCCGCCGCATGGTGAAGGTGTCCCAAATCGGAGCTCTGGCCGGCCTGGGCTGGTTGGTCCCGACGGTCGCCGGACTCGGCGCCGCTTGCGGAGCCCTTCTCTACTGGTGCGTCATGATGGTCAGAAAGGTGGGCATTCTGGTCATGGTCACCCTCGCCGTCTTCGCGGGCGCCGGTGGCGGCTGGGAGGTCGCCCGCCGGTGGCGCCGCGGCTGGATCGAAGCCACGGCCACCCTCGTGGTCAGCAAGTTGCTGATGACCATCATCTTTGTGCTCGGAATCGCCGCCATGGGCAAGACGGAGGCCAAGGACGGCCTCGGAGCACTCGCCGACGTCATGGCGGGCATTGTGATCATGGTCTTGGTCTTGCTCTGCCCCTACGCCACGTTCAAGTTCGTTCACTGGGCAGCCGAGGGCACAGACGGAGAATCGATTCACCGCGCCGGTGGCGCCGGTGCTCAGCTCGCCCGGCAGCACGCCGAGAAGGCCGGCCGCAAGGCCGCTGCTGCTACGGCCACCGCCGGCACGGGCGGCGCGGCAGCAGGAGTGGGCGGCGCCCCGCAGGGCCCCGATGCCGCCGGAGGCGGCGGGTTCCCCGGCGACATCGCCGCCAACCCCACCGGGGGCGACAGCGGCAAGGACGGCCAGGGTTCTCAGGGTTCTTCCGGGCCCGAAGGGATCAAGAGCGGCCTGGAGAGGGCTGTCCAGCCGCCCCCGACCAATCCCAGCGACGACACCAGCGGCCAGGTTGGCGGTGCCCCCGGAAGGGGTGGCGGCTCCGGATCGCCGTCCGAGGGAGGCAGTGGCTTCATGTCGCAGCCCAGCGCCGGAGGGTCCTCGCCCCCGCCCCAGGGCGCTCCGCCGGCACCGGACTCAGGCACTGCCTCCAGCGGGACCGGCGCTCCGCCGCCCCCTCCCGCCGGCCTGTAGCCCCTGTCCGACTCCGGGGCGGCATGCGCCGCGCACTTGCCGCCGCGTGCCCCCCCGGCCACCGCCCGCGCATCCCCGGAACGGCCCTTGTCTGATCTCACTGTCACACCGCTCACCGTCAAATTCCCCCACCGGTCGAAGCGCGGCATCCTGCTCGGCCTGTCGCTGCCACAACTCGTGCTGTTCTCTTGCGCGTTGGCGCTTCTGCTGGCCGCCGTGGTCTCTACCGGTCTGCTCGGCGCCATCGCCCTGACCCCGCTATGGGCCGTGGTCGCCGCCTTGGTCGCCGTCCGCCGACACGGCCGCTCGCTGATCGACTGGGCGCCGATCGTCGTACGCTTCGCCCAGCGGCGCCGCACTGGCCAGACCCTGTGGCTCGCCCGGCCCGTCACCCGGCCCCGCCAGGACGGCGTCCTGCATCTGCCCGGCACCGCCGCCTCGCTGCGCGTGGTCACCCCGGGCGACTCCGCCACCGGTGCCGCTGCCGTCCACGACCCGCACCATCAGACCCTGACCGCCGTGGCCCGGGTCTCCAGCAGGGCCTTCGCGCTCCTGGATCCGGCGACGCAGAACCACAACGTCGCGGGGTGGGGGCGAGCCTTGGCGGGCATCGCCCGTACCGGACACGTCGCCACCGTGCAGGTCCTGGAGCGCACCGTGCCCGACAGCGGGGACGCCCTCTCCCGCCACTGGAGCCAGCAGGGTCACCCCGAAACGCCGGTCGCCGGGCAGGTCTACAGCGAACTCGTCGCCTCTGCCGGGCCCGCCGCCGCCCCGCATGAGGCATACATCGCGATCTCCCTCGATCTGAAAGCCGCCAAGCGACTCATCAGCCAGGCCGGCGGCGGGCTCCCCGGCGCCTTCACCGTGCTGGAACAGACCACCAGCTCCATCGCTCAGGCAGCGCGCAGCGCCGGACTGACGGTGACCGGCTGGCTCTCGGCGCGCGAGATCGCCGCCGTCGTCCGCACCGCCTACGACCCCAGGGCACTGTCCGCACTGCAGCAGTGGTCGGAGTCCGGACGGGCGGAAGCCGACCCGGCCGCCGCCGGTCCCGTGGTCCAGGTCGAGGAGTACGACCGGCTCGCCACCGACTCCGCCCGGCACGCCACCTACTGGGTCGAGGACTGGCCCCGCACCGAGACATCCGCCGGGTACATGCACGGCCTGATGTTCACCGCCGGAGTCCGGCGCACCCTGTCCCTTATATACGTGCCCCAAGGGATCGAGTCCGCAATGCGTGACGTCCAGCGCAAGAAGGCCGCCATCATCGCCGACGCGAACGAGAGGTCGCGGCGTGGACAGGTCGACTCCGAGGCCGACAGTGTGGAGTACGCGGACGTCAAGACCCGCGAGCGCCAGCTGATCGCCGGACACGCCGATGTGGCTCTGACCGGGCTGCTCACCGTCTCCGCCGAGACCGACGCCCTGCTCGACGCCGCTTGCGCGCAGATCGAGACCGCTGCCGTCACCGCCCAGGTCGACCTGCGGCGCTTGAACTTCCAGCAGCCCGATGCCTTCACGCTGGGCGCCCTGCCGCTCGCCCGCAGGGCCCTGTAACCCACGCCCCCGCCAGCCGACGTCCTGCCACCTCGGCAGGAAGGAACTTGTCCCCTTTGACCTCTGCCATCCCCGTCGGCGACGCGTACCCGTACCTGCGGGCCGCCAGCGCCGGCATCCGCCATCACACACGTGCCCGCGCCCCGCGCGCCGGACGCCCCGCCTCACCCGCGGACCGTGTGCACCTCGACGTGCTGCATGCCCATCTGACCTCGCTGCACCAGCTGCTCGACCAGCTCGCCGACACCACTCGGCCGCCTCATCCCGCCGCCGGCCGACATCTGGTCACCGCGCACGCCCGGCTGTGGCAGGCCACCGCCGCCGTGCACGACGCCTTCCACCTCCTGCCCGTGGCGAACACGGCCCCGGCGGAAACCGAGTGCCACCCCGAACGGCTCCCCGAAGGACCGCCCGTCCTGACCATCTGCCAGCGCCACCTCGCCGCAGGCCACGTCGTACGCCGGAAGACCACACCTACCGACCTCAACACCCCGGCAACCGGCCATGCCACCACCTGCGCCCAGTAGTAACGCGCCCCACCGAAAGGCCCGTGCATGCGCAAGCTCAGGCGCTCCGCCTCCAGCGCCGCGCTCCTCCCCCACCCTCGTCGGCGCAGCCGCGCTGGCCACCGCCTCTCCCGCGTCCGCCGCCAGTTACAACTGCACGACCAGCAACTACAGGCGCCTCCCACCGGCGCCTGATCCCGCACCCTCAGACCCGCCACCCTGTGAAAGCCGCCCTGCCATGAGTCCCCGGCCCGCACGCCGAGCCCGCCGCGCCAGCGCCAGCCCTCTGTTCACCCCGCATGGCACCGACCGCTCCGCCCGGAAGGCCGCCCGCCGGCAACTCGCCGAGGCCGCCGCGAAAGCGCGCGCCGAAGCAGCCACCCACACCGTGGGAGCCGGGACAGAGGAGCAGGAGATGCCGTCGCCGCTCTTCCCGCCCGCAGGCCGCCCCGGCCCGGCGTCCTCCCGCAACAACAAGATCAAGTTGCCTGTGCACCGTATGACCACGGCCACGGCGAGCGGGGCGTATCCCTTCCTCGCCGAGGGCGGGCTGGGAGCCGAGGGCATATACATCGGCCGCGACGTGCACGCCGAAGCCGGCTTCTGCTTCGACCCGTTCGCCCTCTACGGCAAGATCGACGGCTTCACCAACCCAAATGTGCTGTTGGCCGGGGTGATCGGGCAGGGCAAGTCGGCGCTCGCCAAGAGCTTCGCGCTGCGCTCCATCGCCTTCGGCTACCACGTCTACGTCCCGTGCGATCCCAAGGGAGAGTGGACGCCCGTGGCGCAAGCACTGGGGGGCACCTCCATCGCGCTCGGGCCGGGGCTGCCAGGCAAGCTGAACCCGCTGGACGAAGCGCCAATGCCCACCAGCGTCTCCGAGGCCGATTGGGCGGGTGAAATCCGCAAGAGGCGCCTGCTACTGCTCGGCTCCCTGGCCCGCACCGTGCTCGGGCGGGACCTCTTGCCGATGGAGCACACCGGCCTCGATGTCGCCCTGGACACCGTCGTCGCCCGCGCCGCTGCGAGCGGACGTACCCCGCTGCTCGGCGACATCGCCGCCACCCTCAACAACCCCGACGAGCTCAACACGGCCGGCGGCACCATGTCCGGCCGCCTGGGCGACGCCTCCCGCGACCTCGCCCACGCCATGCGACGTCTCGTCCACGGCGACCTCGCCGGAATGTTCGACGCCCCGAGCACCGTGGCCTTCGACCCCAACTCGCCCATGCTGACGATCGACCTGTCCCGTCTCGGCGGCTCCGGCGACGACACCGCACTCGTCCTCGCCATGACCTGCGCCTCCGCGTGGATGGAATCCGCACTGTCCGACCCCGCCGGCGGCCGGCGCTGGATCGTCTACGACGAGGCATGGCGATTGATGCGCCACCCCGGCCTGCTCGCGAGAATGCAGTCCCAGTGGAAGTTGAGTCGCGGCCTGGGCATCGCCAATCTGATGGTGATCCACCGGCTGTCCGACCTGCTCACCGCCGGTGACGCCGGATCTCGCGGACGCGCCTTGGCCGAGGGCCTGCTCGCCGACTGCTCCACCCGCATCATTTACCGGCAGGAGACCGACCAGCTCCACGCCGCTGCAGCTCTGCTGGGGTTGACCTCGGTGGAAGCCGACGCGATCTCGCATCTCAACCGCGGCAGGGGCTTGTGGAAAGTCGCCGGACGGTCCTTCATCGTTCAACATCTGCTACATCCGCACGAACTGGCCCTTTTCGATACGGATGCCCGAATGCATTAGTCGCTCGTCGAGATGTGCCAACCGCCCCTCAATCCCCGAATCCCCACCGCAATGGACAACCAAGCCAGCCTTCCACCATCCGCCGCCCCCGGCTCCCAGATGGTGAACGACGCCTTCGACACATCGCCCCAGTCCCTTGGCCGCCTCCACGCCGAGGGCCCCGAGCTGGTCGTCGCCGAACTCGTCCACACTGCCGCCCGCCACCTGGACTACCTGCACGAACAGTTCACCGTGACCGCTCAGTACGCGGCCTCCACTCTTACACGCGCTGCCGCCGGAAAGACGACGATCAACTCCCTCGGCATCCTGCAGAACAGTGGTACGCAGATCGACATCCTCGCCGCGCGCCGGGCGGACGCAGTCGACCGCCTCAAGGAAGCCATCATCGCCTACCGACAGGTAACGGCCTCCGAGGACGCCACCACCCGGCAGACGCGCCGGCCACGAGCCGCACCCCCTTCGGCACCCGCGATCACCCAACCCGCCCGAGTGACGCGTGGCAGATAGTCCGGCCTCACCACCTCGTCAGGAGCCCATGCCCTCTGATCGCACCCACCTGGACATCATCGCCGCTGGCCTGGCCGAACGCCTGCCGGGCGCTTGGACCAGCGAATACCACCGTCACCTCGCCGACGCCGACCAGTACCCAATGGCCGACCAGATCTGGGACACCGGCCACGTCAGCTACGCCGTCTCCGAGTTCGCGCTCGAACACGTCGCCGTACTGCACGGCCCGGATCAGCAGCACCTCTACCTCACCGACCAGCCGCGCCATCCGCACCAGTTCGTCGTCGCCCCACTCGAACCCGACGCCGCCGCCATCAAGCCGCACCATTTCGACGGGATCGACGAGCCGAACGGCATCGTTGTCCCCAACGATGCCGCGCGCGCCGCAGCCCTCATCACCCGCAGACTTCTGCCCCGCTATGAGCAGGCCCGCCAGGCGGTACGCCGCAACGCCGTCGAGCAGCCCGAACCCCCGCATCGGCAGCCTCCGCCGCAGGTCGCCCACGTAGTAACGCTCACCTGGTACGACGACGGAGCGCTCGGAACGCCGTACGCCAGAGTGCCGGTGAAGACGCGCGTGACGCTGTACGCCCATGGCTTCCAGTACCACCCGCACCAGGCAGCCTTCCTGCTGCCCGCTGCGTACGGCGAGGACGGTCGCGCTCTGCGGATACAGGCGGTCGCCCGCCGGCTCGCCGAGCAGGGGATCGGGGGGAACCTGCGCCACGCCGCACCGACCACGACCACCGTGCTGTCGCCCTCGCGTCCCACGGCCGCTCCCAGCCATCAGCGCTGACCGCACCGTCCGGATGACGGCCGGCGTCACCGTTCGGGAGGTGCACACTGCGCTACCTCGGCACTCCCTCGGGACCTGACATACGGGCCGCGATGAGCGCCGGACGCATCGGCTGTATGACCACCCCGCGCAAGGCAGCCGCATCCCCGAGGGCGCACTGTATGCCTGCGACAACTCGAAGTTCGGCAGCGACGGCAAGGGCCGCTACTGGCCCGGCGCCGAAGCGTGGTTCGCCTGGCTGTCGCGGACCATCGAGAGGTACGGGCCGGATCGCTGTTTGTGGGCGCTCGCCCCGGACCAGCCGTTCGACGCCGCCGGAACCCTCACCGAATCGTTGCCGTGGCTGGCCCGCATCCGGGCGCTCGGCGTCCCCGCGGCCTTTGCGGCCCAGGACGGCTGCGATCAACCGGGGCTGCTGCCCTGGGACAGTCTCGATGTCCTCTTCCTGGCCGGATCGACCGAGTGGAAACTCGGCCCGGTCGCCGAACGGCTGGCCCGCGAGGCGACGGCCCGAGGAAAGGGGGTCCATATGGGCCGCGTCAACTCCCGTTCTCGCTTGGGGATTGCCGAATGGTTTGGCTGTGACAGCGCTGACGGCACCTATCTCGCTTTCGGGCCCGACAAGAATCTGCCCCGGCTCCTCAGCTGGCTCGACGAACTCGACGGCACCCCCTCCCTCCTCGGTGGCGCACCACCCAACGGCGGCCCCGACGCCATGCCGAGTGCGGCCCGCCCGCGTGAAGCTCCTCGTCGTCGCACACCACCGCACCCAGGGTCGCACGCTCCTGCCGTACCGCCGGCCGGACATGCACGCGCTCGAATCCGCTGACCGCGGCGTCACTCGCCGCACACGATCAGGAGTCCATCTGCTCTCCGCACACGGCCGGGTCGGCCAGCTGCACTCACTGGCCGAGCGCATCCACGACGCGGCCGACGAGGTACCGCTCACCGACTCGGTGCACGCTGGCGTCAACATCCTCGATGACTTGGCCGACAGCTCTCGCGGCATCGCCGGACTGATCACCCACCTCACCGCCGCGACGGCCGTCGCCGCGCGCACCGAACGTGGTCGAGCCCCCGAGGCGGACATCACCCCGCGTACGGTCACCCAGCTCGCGCACACGGTCGGCGCGCTGGGGCACGCCCTGGCCGACCTTGGTGAAGCCGTTGTCCACGCTGGCGTACTACACCAGCTCGCCGCCTCGGGACGTTCGACGCGGCGCAACCAGGACGTCGAGGCCAGGCAGGCTCTGCTGCGCGCCCGGATCGACAGTGCCCGCAGTCGACTCCACAAGTCGGGGGCCCTACTGCACCAGGCGGCTAACCGGCTCGCCGCTCCGCCAACTCCGTCCCACAGCCCACGCGCGAACGCCACCAGCCCCATCACCACACCCAGCGCTACTCCCTCCCGCACTCGCTGATCCACTCCGACCGACACTCTGGAGCACCCTCATCCGCAACGCCTTCCGCGTTCTGCCGCTTGTCACCTTCGCCGGTAGCACCAGCCGTTTCAAGGACGCCTACGGGCTGAAGACCGCCGACGGCGGCGCCCTGCTGCTGTTCGCCCACACCCACACGCAGACCGACGCCGTTGCGCACTCCGGGCTGCAGATCAACCCGGACACGGACGACAACGCCTGGCTGCACGGCATCCCGCGCACGTCGGTGACATACACGTTCGTATGCACCGACGCCGCCACCGTGCCGGCGGACGCGGGCCCGTCCCGCCTGGTCGGCTACAGGTGCGCCCGCACCGACGCCTCGGGGCCGCCCGTCGGTTCCGCCCGCACGGACCGCGCCTAGCCGACCGGGAGACCCCCTTGTCCCTGCCCCACCCTGATTTCCAGCTGTACGACAACGTCGGCCGTACCACCGAGCAGGTCACCGCCCACCGGGCGGACCGGCCGACCGTCGACGACCTGCACCGTTGGGCCGACTACGACGCGCGAGAGTTCAGCGCATCGCTCCCCACCAGGGACTCCGGCCTCAATATTATCGACTGGGCCCAGCACGTCTACCGGGCGCGCTCGGCGGCCGAGTTGTACACCGTCACGCAGGCCGTCCTCGGCGACTGGCATAGCGGTCTCGGCGAGCTGCATATGTTCTTGGAGGCCGCGGCCGAGTGGTGCGAGCACAACCGGGAACCGGGCTTCGCCGCCCGCTACCGCCAGCACGCCGAGGAGCTGTCCGCACTCGGTGATCAGCTCGCCTACCTGAGCGAGGACCACCTGGCCAGCGTCTACCGGCGCCCGAACCAGTCAGCACCCTCGCAACCCGCGCCGTCCGTAGCGGCGGCCCCTTCCACGCCGGCAGGCACAACGCACCCGGCAAGCGATACCCGGCCCGCGCGAACGACCCGCCGCTGATCTACACCGAGCGGACGGCATCGCGACTGAGCTGGGGCTATGTCCTCCACCCGCACGGCGTCGAAGTGATCGGCGAGCCCGGCGCGAGGCGCGGCCCCCTCGTCGCGTGGGGCACCGACCCCCGCGTGCGGTTCCGCGACACCGCCTGCCTCTGGCGACCCGACCAGCCGGTCCCCGCCACCACCCCGCCTCGCACCACCCATACGGCCACCACCCCAGCCCAGCCGATGGCCACCCCGGCGGCACGCCCTCGCTCACACTGACCAGCCCCTCCCCAGGAGACCGATCTGTCCACCCGTGCGGTCATCGCCCGCCCCACCTCCACCGGCTACGCCGGCATGTACGTCCACTTTGACGGCTACCCCGACAGCAAACTCCCGCTGCTGCTGGCCGCCTTCCGATTCCGGTTCGCCGGTGACCTGGAGGTGATGGCCCGGCACCTGATCGACGAGGTCCACATCGGCTGGGAGGAGCTGGGCACGGATCTCCTCGACGGAGCACCCGACGCGCTGCGACGCTCGCTGACCCGGGGCGACGAGTTGCCCAGCCGTCAGCTGACCAACGTGTACAACACCGACGGCACCCCGGCCGAGCGTGAACTGATCACCCAAGACGACACCGGCGACCTGGAGTGGGCCTACGTCCTGCGCGAGACCGGAATCGAAGTGATCGGCCTGCTCGCATACGACCGCGGCCCCGTCGTCGAGTGGGACACCGACCCGCGCTGCCGAATCCTTACCGATCCCAGCGCGTGGAACCCGGATTCCCCGGCTCCGGTCGGACCGCCGCGCATCGTCCCACGCCTGTCCGCCACCGCGCCCGCATCGGCCCCGGCCTCCCGCAAATCCGCCCGTCGATAGCCCCGGACGACCGCGCCGTCCCGATCCCACCGGAAGAACCATGCCCAACGCCCCCGACCAGGAGAGGCCGGGGGAGAAGATCCTCATCTCTCCCCGCTATCTGGCCGCCAGCCTCCCCACCGACCACCAGCAACTCCTCGACGTCTTCACCCAGGAGACCTCGTGGAGCGCACACACCGATGCGTCGTCGTTGACCGTCACCAGTCCATGCCGGCGCATCACGATCCGCCACGACCGAGCAGACGTGGGCCGCGGCCCTCACATGGTGATCTCGGCCCGTACCGATGAAGAAGCGGCTGAGCGCTGGCGTGTGGATATCGGGGGTTTCGCGCCGATCGAATGTGTGGCCAGGCTCCTCAGCACCCTGGCCGGCGAACTGGCCACCGACCCGGATCACGTCGTCTACGGCATCGGCGCCGAGCCCGGCCTGCTGGAGCTCTACGTCGACGCCGACTCCTGGAACCACTTCGACGCCTTCGGACTCTCCGGGTTCATCTCGCACGACGGGCATGCTGCCGTGGTCAACCGCCCCATGGACTCCCCGGCACCTCCCCTTCACGCAGACGCATCCGTCACCTGGCACGTGGCCGCCTCCCCGGAGGACCTCGGTCACCTGTGGGACATCTCGTTCACGGACAAGACGCCACCGTTGCTCCTGCACGCGGTCGCCGCCGAAACGCTGGATCCCCGGCCCACTCTGCGCTCCGCCGCCTTCCCGTTCCCCGCAGTCGTCGCCCCGCTGGTGAACATCGAACACCTCTCGTCCCCATCCCAGCGTCCCACGGCGCGGCCTCCCCACGGCGGGCCGCCGCGCAGCACCGATCCCAAACGCACCCCGAAGGCCCGCTGAGCCCTGTCCCTCTGGACGAACACGCTCCTGCGGGCTCGACCCACCAGGACCTTGATGCCCAAGTCCACCGCCGAGATCACCCTCACCACCAGCCGCCACCTGGGCCTGGTCGCCATCGCGCACGGCGAGAAGTACCAGCTGGCCAACCGGGCACTGGATGAAGCCGGATTCACGCGCCTGCGCCACGGCGCGTCCACCGCCCCGCTGACCGATCCGGAGGCCGCGCGACGCACCGCGAGCGCTCTGGTGCATCACGCCCATGCACATGGCGCCACCATCACCACCAGCACCCGGCCCTACCTCGGTGACATCGGCACCGAGATCGCAGCCCAGCTGCCCGGCACTTGGACTGCCGAACTGGAGATCTACTCCCACCGGCTGTGGCAGGAAGACCTTTGGCCGATGCTGTGGGAGGCCGGCGAGATGTATCGGGCCCTCGAAGAGCACCGCATCCCGTTCGCGTCCGTCCTGAAGAACGGCGCGGGCACCGAGCTGCTGCTCATCGAGCGCCCCGGCCACAGCAGCGGCTACCTCCTGGGCGCACTCACCGACCGGGAGCAAGAAGACCCGCACGATGACCCGACCACGCCACACAGCATCGTGCTGCCTGCCGACCCCGGTCGCGCCGCCCGCGCCATCGCGGACACGTTCCTTCCCGCCCACCGGCGCGCCCTGCACCACCAGGACCTGTACACCGTCCTGAACGGCCTGGCCCGCATCCGGGAAGAACACGAGACCCTCCAGACGATCAAGGAATCCGGCCGGTACAGCGACGGCGTCCCGCTCCGCGACCCCCGCCTGATCGCGGGTGTGGAAAGGGACTTCGCCGACCACGCGTGGCTCTCCTACCGCGCTGTACTCGAACACGCGCCGCTCCTGCTCACCCGCTGCCGTCCAGCCGCCACTCCCTGGCCCGAAGACGTCGCGGCGCTGAACCGTCTGCGCGAGGCGCTCGCCCACAGCCAGGATGCGTGGGACGAATGGAACGACTTGCGCCGGGAGTTGCACTCGATCCCGGCCACGCTGTCGGCCCACGAATGGAGCCAGGTCCGCGGGCAGCTCGGCCTCGCCGTCCTGCCGGCGATCGAGACGTGGCTCTCCGACAGCGAGGTGTTCGAGCGCCAGGTCCGCGTCGCCGTACCGGGTGGGCCGGCCGCATTGTCCGCGCCTACCCCGCGTCTCCTTACGGCCCGCCCCGCGGCGCTGCCCGCCCCCCGCTCGACGCCAGCGCACCGCTGAACGCTCACAGAAAGGATTCGCCTCTGTCTGACCACTTCCGCTTCGGCTCCCATCCCGACCACGGCTTCGTGGCCGCCACCACCGCGAACATCCCCGCACACATCGCCGACTGGTTCCTGGTCCGTGAACAGTTCGAGCCCGTCCCCGGCACCCCGGGCCTGTACCGGCTCACCGACCCCGAGAACGACGGCATCCGCCGTACCCGCCAGGCCGTGCAAGACCTTCGCCGGCACGGCTACGAGGTCCAGACCGACTACTCACTCGATCCGGGCCACAGCGCCGGTCCACCGCAGCCCGCCGTACGCAACGGGCTGATGGAGCGCCGCAACCGCATCGCGCAGGCCGCAGCCACCCGGTCCCCGCAGCGTCTGACCGCCCCGACCACCACGATCCCCACGGTTGCGCCGCAGCCCGCCTCCGTCCCCGCCAGCGGCCGAGCGCAGACGGCCGGGAACGGACGAGGTCGATGAACGGCGAACCCATCAGCATCATCCGCGGCCGGGGTGGCCAAGTCGAAGTCGAAGGTGCGGTCGATGCTTTCGCCTCAAGCGTCCTTGCCCGCGCCGGATTCGACACCTACCCCACGCTGCAGGGTGTGTGGATCCACTTGCCCTTCGATCTGGGCCGTACTTGGGAGAACGAGCACGCAACGTGGGCAGCCGAGATGCTCGTCGCCGCCCGCTACAACGTCGACCTCGACCAGGACCTGCGCGCCGCCGGGCCCCCGGCGAGCGCACCGCCGGCTCAGCGCCGCACGAAGGCCGCCATGACCGTGCAGTCCGCGCCCCCGGCCAGCTCGCGGCGGCAGCACCGCTGATCTGACGCCCCCCATACGAAAGCCTGCCGTCTTGACTTCCTCCGCCGCCATTACCCTCCACCTTGCCGCAGGCAACACCATCGTCGCGCTCCCCAGCGGCGAGCGGCATCGGTGGGCCACCACAGCCCTGGAACTGGCCGGGTTCACCCGCCACCAGGGCGAGGCCCATCGGTTGCCCCTCGGCGACCATGCCCATGCACGTGCCACCCTCTCTCAACTCCACGAGACGGCCCGTGACTGCCAGGCCAAGGTCATCACCAGCGAGCGTCCCTATCTCGGCGACATCGCGGTCGTCGTCGCCGAGATCCTGCCCGGCTCGTGGGAGGTGGAGGTCGAGCACTACCCGGACGGCTCGATCCCGGCGCACCTGCTGGAGTGGGCGTGGGAGAGGCCCCGGAAGGAAAACTTTCCCACTCGGCCATCGCCACCGCGACGCCGCCCAAGCCTCCGGCGGCGGTCGCTGCTCCCGGAAGGGCCCTCTGGCCTCTGCTGCCGCCGTCCGTCCAGACCCGTCCCCTTCCCCTGAACTGCCCCTTATCGCAAGGAGATCACCAAGCACATGGCTGTCCGTACGAGCTGGAAAGTTGTTCACCCCTGTGGCCATGAAGTGACGCACAATCTGTCCCACCGTCCGGCCGATCGGCGCGCCGGATTCGCACGCTGGCTCGAAGGCCGCGACTGCACCGACTGCTGGAAGGCCGCTCGCGACTCCGACACGGCGTCCAAGGAGGCGTGGCTCGCCGCCAAGCGTGCCGAGGAGCAGCAGGCTGCCACGAAGTGGGCCGAGCAGTTCGATATGCCACCGCTCGAAGGACCCCAGCGGGCCCTCGAATGGGGCGAGCGCTCCCGCCATCAACTCGTCACCACCGCGTACGGCGCGCTGGTGAGCGAGGGCACCTGGGACGAGGCCGACTGGGCCGTCCTGGAAGACAAAATCCGCACCCTTACGCGGGCGGGATGGTGGATAGACCAGCGCGACGCCGAGGGCCCTGACCTGCCCGAACTCCTGGACGCCGCGACGGCCGACGACATCGGCACCGAGAACCCGTTCCGGTAGAAGGCTGGGTATACCCGATGATCCCCGGTTTCCGAAACCGGGGATCATCCGGATCCTTGTTCCTCCCACCGCCTCCCCCGTACCTCGTGGAAGGATCCTCCCGCTGTGCCCGTTCCCCGCCACCCGCATGCCCCCGGTGACCTCGTCACCCCCGAACGTGACATCACCCACCGGCACTTCCGACCCGGCGACCAGGTCGGGATCCTCAAGGGCCTCGCCGGAAGCGAATTGTGGGCCGACGCTTACAAGATCGTCGCCCCCTCGTGGCACACTCCGACCGACGAGGACGGCTGGCGCCTGTTCGACCCGTCCGGAGGCGAGCGCACCTTCATCACCGCGCACCCGCGCTACCTCGTCCACCTCGCCAGCCGGTGCCCCGACTGCCTCATCTACCAGCAAGCCCTGCGGACGTACCTGACTCATCGCTTGGTCGGCGCCAAGGAGGACGTCGACTGCGGCTGGTACTCGGTCACCCACCTCAACCAGGTGGTGCACGTCGCCGACGCCCGGGGCGGGAAGTGACACACGTACTCGACTCGGAGCGCACCGAAGCCCTGACCGGTGCGGCTTCAGCGGCCATCGAAGCGATCACCGGGAGCGAGTGGCCGACGCTGCTCGCCGAGGCTCTGCGCGAGATAGAGGCGACGTGGCAGGAGTCGGCCGAAGTGTGCGCCGACATCGCCTGGCAGGCCCGCACGGCCGAGAACAGCGCGCTGGTCGTGCTCACCCCCGAGCACGTCACCGTCGCCAGCCCTGACCCGGTGATCTGGCGTACGTACCGGCACCTCGATCTCGACGCCACCGCCGCCACCCTGCCGGGCACCGCCCCGCCAGCTCCGGCGCGACCTACACCCCCGCAGTGCCGGGCAGCGGCAGCCCCCGTCCCGTCCGGCGCCCACCTTGCCCGCTGACCCGTCAGAGAGAAGCACCACTTGGCCCTTGCCGATCGCACCCTGACCCTGCGCCGCGACGAGCACTCCGGAGAAGTCCTCGCCCGCGGCGGCGATCCCGAAGCCCACAGCATTCTGCAACGCACCGGCTTCGTCCCCATCGTCCGCCTCCACGAGAACTATCACCGCCTGCCCGTGGCCCTCGGCGCAGCGGAGGAGCAGCGTCTCGCCATCCGCGCCGTCGCCCGGCTCCGCGCCGTCGGATACCACGTCGAGGCCGACGAAGCCTTCGACACCGAGACGCGCGAGCCTCACTACCTGCCGCTCGGATCACAGGTCGCGCACCTCGCCGAGCAGATCCGTGAAGCCACCACCAGCGACGAGGTCTCCGCCGTACTGACCGAACTGACGGCCTCCCACGACGGCGTGCTCATCGCCCTCGGCGAGGTCCTCACCGCGGCGGCCACGTTCTATTCCGACCTCGGTCAAGCGCCGGACCCGTACACCGCCAAGCGGTTGCAGTACCTCGTCGAGCGTCGGCTCGGCGTCATCTGGTCCGACCTCACCCACATGCGCAACGACCTCGCCGACCGGCACCAGGACCATCCCCACCGCCGGGCCTGCTCCGCCGAGGTCGGACCGGACGAACGCGAAGCATCCGCCGTCTGCGCCTGCCCGCCGCCTCCGCCGCGCCTGGCCACCAGCCCTGCCACACCGCCGGCCGCACCCGCCCCCGCGGCACGCCCCCGGCCCTGACCCCGACACCGTTCCTTATCCGAGGAGACCATGCACGACCCCACCCCCGACACCGGCCTCGGCTCGTTCGCTGCCGTCCTCGCCGGCGAACTGCCCGGCGACTGGACCAGCACGTACCACCCGGACCACGGCGACCTCAACGTCCACCACGTCCTCACCGACCGAGTGTGGGACATGAATGACGTCGCCGAGGCCCTGGCCCAGCGCAACGTGGACCACTGTGCCGTGCTGGCCCGGCATGACGGCACCCGCCTCTTCATCGCCGAGCAGCCGGGCCCCGGCGAGGGTTACCTCATCGCCGCCATGGCACCCGCCGAAGCGCCAGACGAGGTGTTCAGCGGCGTACGCGAGCCCGACGGCATCGTGGTCGACGCCGATCCGTTCAGCGCCGCCGCAGACGTCACCGCCGATCTGCTGCCCCGGTACTACGTTGCGCTCGCCCAGGTGCGCGGCAACGCCGACGAGCTGGCACTGCGGCAGGCCGATCCGCTACGCATCGTCATGACCTGGTATGACGGCTCGCTCGTCGTCGACAAGCCCGACCGCCTCGACATCGCCCGGGTCCTGACCGAGGCCGGCTTCACTTTCGACCCGGACCGCGACGTCTACGTATTGTCCGGTGACGACACCGCCGAACAGGCCGCCTCCGCGCGAGCGGCTGGGGCCCGCCTGAGCACGTTGGGCGTCGGCGTCCATCTGCGTCATCCGCAGGCCCGGCCGGCGCTGGGCACCACCCCGACCGCGCCGCCACCGACCGTCGCCTCCCCGCACCGAAGCCGATGACGCGCCGCGACGACGAGCCCACCTTCTTCGCGCTGGACTACGTCACCATCACCCGCGATCCGCGCACCCGGTTGGTCGTCGCGATCGGCGGCGACCCTCGTGCGGCGGGCATCCTGCAGACTGCCGGCGGCTTCCACTCAGCCCCGAGCGTCAGCCGCGACTACCATCGCCTCCCGCACCACATGCCTGTCGAGCACCAGCGCCATAGCGCCACGGCCGCAGCCCACGCCCTGCTTCTCGCCGGGTACAGCGTCCATCTCGACCCCTCCTTGAACACCCTGACCGCTCCGGACGGCGACCGACAGGCCGCCCACCGCTACCTCGACCAGCTCGCCGAGCGTGCCCGCGCCGCCGAGACCGATCAGGACGTCGCCACCGTCCTGGCCGAGATCGCAGCCCCGGAAGAGGGACTGCTCCCGCAACTGGTGCAGTCCCTGATCTCCACGTGGGCGACGTGGGGCAAGCACCGTCGCGAAGTCGGTCTCGATGAGGAACCCGCGGACCAGCTGATGGAGATCACCAGCAGCCTGTCCAACCACGCCCGGCGAATCACACAGATCCGCAACCAGGCCGCCCGGCACACCCCGTCGCCGTCCGCTGCACCTGGAAGGGCCGTTCCGCCTCCAGCCCCCTCGACCGCGCCATCTGCGCGACGGCGATAGCCCCGACCCGGAGGAGCCACCTCACGTGGGAAACCGTGCCGACGACGAAGGCACCGACGTCACGATCTATCGCGAGGCCCTGACCGACACCGTCCACGCCGACACCCCAATCGGCGCGTCCGAACAGCTCTTGGGCCTGCTGGACCGGCTCGGCTTCGACCGTCATACCGTGGTCACCGCCGGACCCGTCATCGTCTGGCACGAGGCACCCGAGCACCTCTACGAGGCCGCGAAGAACCGGCTCGCCACCCATGCGGTGCCCTGGTTACACAAGGCCGGATACATGGTCCGCATCGCCGATGACATCTGGGACTCCGCCGCCTACACCGACGCCGCCACAGCCATGCGCACCCAGAGCTCCCCGGCCCCGCCGCCGTCGGCGGCCGAATTCCGAACCACGAACCGCCCGTCAGGCACCCACCGCCGGTGAGACGAGCGGCACCGGAAGCCGCCCCCGGCATCCGCGCCGTACGCGCCCGTCACCCGCCCAGTCCCTCCCCGTCCCACCAGGACCGGCAGCGACCCTCACCAGGAGCCCCCGTCACCGACGAACCCGATCGCACACCACCGCCCATCAGCTCCAACCGCAAGCCCCGCCTGGTCACCGCCCTGTTCCGCCGATACCTGCGCGTCCCGGCCGTCGGCTGCGGTGAACGCACCAACCCGCTGGCAGGTGGTCGCCCCGAGGGAGCACTCGACGAAGCCCGCCGACACCACGCCCCGCTCCTCGTCGAGAGCTACCGCCTCCGACACCCCGACTAGCACCCCGAACCGCCCTGTTCAGGAGGCCCATGACCGACTCGAACCTCCCTTCCGTACAACTGGCCGAAGCCGTCGCCGGGCAGATCGGCCAGCTTCGTCGCCTCCTCGCCCTGGCACCGACGCACGAGGCGGCCCAGATCCTCGCAGGCGTCCTCGACTACGACAACGGCATCCTCGGCGAGGTCACCCAACTCGTCGAAACCGGATCACGTTTCGCGAAGGTCCACTCCGAGCGCGGCGTCCTGCCCCCCGAGGTCTGGCTGGCCCTCGGCCGCGCCGCCAACGAACTCGACAGCGTCGGCGGCGACCTTTCCGAACACGCCAACACGATCAAGCAGGTGGCCAAGCCGACCACCCCCTCCAGCAGACCGGCCGCTACGCCGGTCGCCTCCGCGATGGTCATCCGGCGGCGCCGGTGAAAAGGCACCAGCAGTGGGCCGGCTGGGGCCCCAACAGCCAGCAGCCCCAGCAGCACTACCTCATCGAGCCCCGCCACCTCGCCGGCGCCGGCGACATGCGCTACGTCACCGAATTCCTGCGCGCCTCCGGGTGGAAGGACAGGTCCAAGAACGGCGGACCGGTCGTCTTCGACAGCCCCGACAAGTCCGTGCGTATCGGATACGACCCGTACATCCAGCCCGGCGGCTGGACCATCAGCGGGAGGCAGACCAAGACACAGGAAGCCTGGCACGCCACCCTCGGCCGCCGGGTCCCCGTCGAGATCGTGGCCGGCGTCACCGACGCACTCACCCGGCCGAAATCCGCGCATGCCCCCAACGTGTGGGAACCTCTCCAGGAGCAGGGCTGGGAGACCGAGCGAGGACAGCACTTCACCGCGCGCAGCCCCGACGGCGACGCGTTCGTCCGCTTCCATCAGTCAGCCCCCGGACAGGCGCATTGGTGGGCCGGCGCCCGCAATGAACACGGTCGGGTGTGGGAGGCCGTGTTCACACCGACCACGCCGATGCACCTCATGCAGGCGTTCAGCATCGCGCTCGCCGATCCGCAGCCAGTGATGCGCCCCCTCGGCCATGTCCCGCCCTCCCAGAGGATCCGCACCACCTCCGTGTCCGTGCTGCCCTCGCAGCTCAGCGCCTGGCAGCAGGCCCGGATCACCGCGGCCCGCGCCGCCACCTGGGCCAACAACGCCTTCGCCACCAACAAGGCGCGCCCTCAACGCCCCGGAGCGCGCTCATACGCCAAGACCGGCCGGACGCGATGAGCCACGAGAGATCCCATTCCCGCGTCAACGGCCCCACCCCGCATCGCGTCAACACCGCCTGCCGGCTGGACGAGGTCTCGACGGGAACCTGGCCGACGGAGGCGACCCCCCGCACGTGACCGAGTACCTGCTCGCCGGCCGGAGCAACCACTCGGTGCCCGGCTTCCCGCACGTTCTGCTGGAGAGCGCAGCGGTCGCCTGCAGCAGCACCGACATCGCCAAGCGCCTCGAAGCCGCTCGTGTCCGGACCCACCGGGCCCATCGCCGTCAGTGCCACCCCGCCCCAGAAAGCGCCCCTGACCAGGCCGCCGTACACCCTCCTCATTCCCTTTTCCACGAAGGACGTTGATGCCCAACCCCTCCGCGCCCAGCACCGACCAGGTCGCGCAGGCGACCGCCACCCTGGCTCAGGCCATGGACTACCTGCGTACCCAGCCGCCCGTTTCGGACGCGCTGCCGCTCCTCGCCGGTCTCCTCGATGCGGACACCGGCGTGCCCATCCTGCTCGGCGACGTCCTGCGCAACGCCGCACGCCTCGTCGCCGAGCAGACCAGCGCCGAGACGGACGAGATCCGCCTGATCATCACCGGACTCCGAGAGGCCGCTCAGGAGGCCACCGACTGGCACGTCCTGCACTGGGACGTGCAGCGCCTGCGCGGCTACGCGTTCGAGGCAGCCGGGCCCGCGGCCACGTGACGTCGCGCCCATACATCGCCAGCCAGGCCGACGACCCCTGGTCCCGCATCTGGTGCGACACCACGCCCCGCCATCTCGCCGGCCCCGGCGACCCGCGCCATGTCACTCAGGCCCTGCGAGCCGCCGGGTGGAAGAACGTCGGCGACCCCGACTTCCCCCACGTCGTCCTGGCCGGCCCCGACTACCAGCACACCCTGGTCCTGGAACCCACGCCGGAGACGTACGGCTCCTGGTGGCGAATCTCGTCGATGCCGTGGGGCGGTTGGCACGCGTCCTTCGGCGGCAACACGCCCGCCGAGGTCATCGCCGGATTCACCGATGCGCTCCTGCGCCCCACGCCCGTGGTGGAGCCAGACTTCTGGCCAACGTTGCGAGCAGCTGGCTGGACCTACGAACGCGACGAGCGAGGCAACGAACACGCACGCCACCCGGACGGCATCACCACCATGGAGCGGCGGGCCACAGCCCCGGACCGTGGCCACTTCGCCTGCACTGCCGAAGTCGCACTGCCCACCGGACTCGGCGGCCACCACCGGCTGTGGCACGCATACTTCGACGACCGCACCCCTGGCCACCTGCTCGCCGGCTTCGCCGCCGCTCTCGTCGATCAGAGCCCTGTCCCACGAGGCCGCTACGACGTCCCCCACTCCCACCTGGTCACGCAGGTGGAACGCGGTGCCCAGGGTGATCAGCTCGCCGCCGCCCACGAAGCGAGGCTGAAGGCCATACGGACGGCAGCCCGCAAGGCCCGTCGCGCCTCCGCACTCACGACACGCCCTGCCCCGGCGCCGGGTGCCGAGACGGCTATGCCTGCATCCCGCAGCCGCTGAACGGCGCGGAGCGACCCCAACCGCTGCGCGTTCAACACCAACCACAACCGCTCGCCCGAAAGCCCCTCTTGACCATCTCACTCGAACCCGGGAGCGAGGAGCACTGGCTCTACCTGCGCCAGCTCGCCCACTACCTGCGTCACAGCCGCCAGATCCTCGGTGCCTGGGACCATTACTCCGCACGCCATTCCGACCCCGAGACATTTCAGCCCTACGACGAGGATGCCTACGGCCGGCGTCAGCAGCAACGCGACGCCGACACCCTGGCCGCCTTCGGTCGCGTGCACTACCATGCCGACGAACTGGTATATATCGCCGAACAGCAGCTCGCTCAACTGCCGACCTCTGACCGTACGCGGCGCTACGCCTGGCAGGTACGGGAACTGCATGAGGCCACGGACCGCTTGTACGCCGTTTACGACGACTGGCTTGCCGTACGCGCCGCGCTGCCCGAGAGCGCCCAGCCTGGCACCACGGCCTACGAGGAACCGCTCGCCGAGAGCCACGCGGAAGCATGGCACTACCTGGATCAGTGGGTGATCCACGGCCAGGCGCTCTTCGCCGTCAACGCGCTTGCCGCACGGCAGTCGAAGACCGGCACACCCGCACCCGTCACTGCTTCCACGGTACGGAGGGGGCGCGGTGACCGAGACCATCGAGCAGACGCTCATATCGCCCGGCTATCTGGCCGGCAGTGGCGACCCGGCCTGGGTCACTGTCCCCCTCCATCGCGCCTGCGGCTGGAGCACTGTCGGGGATGCGCTGGTACCGCAGGTCATCCTCACCAGTCCGGACCAGCTCGCCCAGCCGCGCATCGCACCGGACCCCGACCCGGCCCAGCCGTGGTGGACCCTGCGTCATGCGCACCGCGGTGATCGACGCGCCTGGGAGATCACCTTCGACGCCCAGACCCCGGTCGAGATCATCGCCGCGGTCACCGACACGCTCACCGCTCCCGCCCCACCGCCGGCCGCACCGGTCGACCCGTACGGTCCGCTGCGCGCCGCGGGCTGGCACGCTCCCCGCCACCACGACGGCCTCACCTCGCCCAAGGGGATGAGTTCCCCCAACGGCCTGGCGCGGGTCGACCGGATCGTCGACGAGAGCGGACGCAGTGCCGGCTGGGTCGTCGAAACGTCCGTATACAACCTCCCCGCGATCTGGCGCGCGCGTGTAGACGGCAACACCCCGCCCCACGTGGCCTCCGCGCTCTTCAGCGCAATGGCCGACACCACACCCCTCGCCCGCAATCCACACCGCGTTCCCTCGCTGGCCCTCAAGCACGGCAGTACCAGCACCCGGCAGGTCAGCACAGAGTCCGTCGCCTTCGCGCTCAGGAACCGCACCACCGCGCTCGCCCAACGCAACTCCGCATTGCCGCCATCGACGTCTCCCGCTCCGCCGCGCGCTCCCGCGTCGCGCCGCACTCGCTGAACAGCGCTGCCGCACCCCTCCACGCTCCCTGGAACAGCCCCTTGCCCCAGCCCAACTCCACGTCCACCGACGGATACGACATAGCCTTCCGGGTCCTGGGCGTCGCCCTTGCGATCGCGGTCCCCCTGGCCAACCTGGCCTGGTTGAGCGGCACGATCACCGCCAAGGTCACCGACGCCGACCCCGGCGCCCCGTACCAGCCCGTCCAGGCCCTTCTCCATCCCGAACAGCTCTGGCCACACCTCGGTGAATCGTCCCTCCTGATCGGCACCCGCATCGTTCCCAGCGCCCTGCTGTTGTCCCTCGCCGTCACCGCCGCCGTGCTCTACAAACGGCACAAGGAAGGCGGAAGCGGACACAAGAAACGCGTCGTGGGCATGGCCAAGCACAAGGACATCGAACCTCTGATGTCCAAGGCCATCACCGCGAAGGCCCGTTCGCTGCGCCCGAGTTTGAAGGACGCCAAGCACATCGACCCAGCCGATGCCGGCATCCTGCTCGGCAACCTCCAGGGCAGCAAGTACGAGGTGCGGATGGGGTACGAGGACGTGGCCGTCGCGATCATGGCGCCCCGCTCAGGAAAGACCACCAGCCTGGCGATCCCCTCCATCCTGGCAGCGCCCGGCCCGGTCCTGCTCACCTCCAACAAGGCCGCCGGCGATGCCTACACAGCGACGATCGACGCACGGGCAGCCGTCGGGCGGACCTGGTCGATGGACCCCCAGCAGATCGCCCACGCCGAACGGGCCATGTGGTGGAATCCGCTGGCCGACGCCAAAACCCTTGATGGCGCCGGGCGCCTGGCCGGCCACTTCCTCGCCGCCTCCGTGGACGCGAGCCAGCAGGGTGACTTCTGGTCCAAGGCCGGGTCGAACATCTTGAGCCAGTTGTTCCTGGCCGCCGCGCTCGCCGAGAGGCCGATCACCGACGTGATGACCTGGCTCGCCTTCCCCGCCGACCGAGCCCCGCTCGACATCCTGCGCGACCACGGCTTCGCCGCTGTCGCCGCACAGCTCAAGGGGACGGTCGAGGGGCCGCCGGAAACCAGGGATGGGATCTATGAGACGGCCCGCCAGTACGCCGCCGCTCTCCTCAACACGGAGATCGCCGCCTGGGTGACGCCGCGTAAGAACGTGCCGGAGTTCAAGCCGGCCGCGTTCGTCACCTCGACGGACACGCTCTACCTGCTCTCGAAGGACGGCGGGGGCGGCGCCAGCGCACTGATCGCCGCGTGCGCGGACAGCGTGATGCGAGCCGCGACCGCGCAGGCCGAACGTGCTGGTGGACGTCTCGATCCGCCGATGCTCGCGATCCTCGACGAGGCGGCGAACGTCTGCAAAATCAGCGACTTGCCCGACCTGTACTCGCACCTCGGCTCGCGCGGCATCATCCCCATCACCATCCTGCAGAGCTACCGCCAGGGCCAGAAGGTCTGGGGGGACGCGGGCATGGACGCCATGTGGTCTGCCTCCACCATCAAGGTCATCGGCAGTGGCATCGATGATCCGGATTTCGCGGACAAGCTCTCCCGGCTGATCGGCGATCACGATGTCGAGACGACCTCCACCTCGACCTCGGAGTCCGGGAAGTCCACCTCCGTGTCCATGCGGCAGGACCGCATCCTGGCCGCAGACGCGATCCGCGCACTGCCCAAGGGCACCGCATTGGCGTTCGCCACCGGCATGCGCGCGGCCATGCTCGATCTGCGTCCCTGGTATCTCGAACCCGGCGCCGACGAACTCTCCGCCGCCTCCGCCCGCGCGTCCAAGGGCATCACCGAACGCGCCGTCGCCAAGGCCGCGCCTAAGCAGAGCGACTTCGGCCCTGCCGCTTGACCGTCACTGCGCCCGCGGCCCCGCCCCACTCGACTGGAGAAGAGACTCATCGCCTCCCGCCCGCCCGTACGGCGGCGCTCATAACCGAGCCGCCCTCCGAAGCCCTACTGTTCGATGTCCCTCCTCCGCCCACCCCCGTCGAGCGGCTGCTCCACCTGGCGGACCAGTACACCCAGCACAACGACGTCCTCGATCTCCACCTGCGCGCCACCGCCCCGTCCGGGCCGGACACCCACGCCGACTCGGCACTGCGCCTGGCAGCCGAGACCCAGTCCGCGATCAAGGCGATCCAGGGTGAACGGCTTTACGAGAGCGTGGAGCTGACCGAGACGGTCATGCGCCTGCAGCAGCTCGCCTTCCTCGCCACCGCCTCCGCGGACCTTCGTGGCGGGACGGCTCGCGGGCTGACCGCCCTGGCCCCGGAAGCGGCCGTCAGTTGCGCGGCGGCCCTGGCCGCCGAGACGCGCCGACGCCGCTGGGCCTCCGCGCCCGACGCCGATCATCGGCTGACTGCCGTTCAGCGCGACGTCCTGGCAGAGATCGCCCGCGGACACGTCGTGGTCGGCAGTTCTCTAGGCCGCGAATTCGCACGCTCCCGCGAACCCAAGGTACTGATGAGCACCCTGCGTGCCCTGGAGGCGAAGGGCTTGGCCGAGAGAACCGCAAACTCGGCGCTCGCCGCCTACGTCGGCGGGCCGCCCCAGGACCGCGTGCGCCTCACCTCGGAAGGCGTCGCATCCCTGGCCTCGGTCATCGAACTGCCCCCGGCAAGGCTGAGCGCCGCGCCCGGGACGACGCCCCGCCCTCTCCCGGCCACTGCGCAGGCCACCGCCCGAAGCCGCTGAACATCCCAGGAGCCACCCATCCCCATTCCCTCGAGCGGTTTCAACGAACAAGTCCACCGCCTCCGCCAGTTGGCCCGCGAATTCGAAGCCCTCAAGGCGCGTGTGCACGACGCTTCGTACACGCCCGGCACCGACGCGCTGCATCGCATCGGCCCCCTCCTCTTGCAGACCCAGGACCTCACCGCCACCGCCATGGCGTGCCTGACCGCACTGGACAACAGCGCCTACACCCACGTCGCCGGCAGCCGCGCCAGCCTGGACCTGCTGTCCTCGATCGTGTCCTCGTCATCGCTCGCCGGCACAGACCTTGCCCACGTACTGCTCGCCAACCCCTATGAAGGGGCGCAGTTCACCGGGTACTCGGCCGACGACGAAGCGGTACGTGCCGTCCGGCACGCCGAGGTCATTCCGAAGATGAGCGGGCACCTCAACGATGCCATCCATCAGCTCGACCTGTGCGTGACCGGCTGCCACTACGTCGCCCGCGGTATCACCGAGGACCTCGCCCCAGCTCAAGATCACAAACCGTCGGCCAAACAGCGGGCTGCGGCGGCCTCGCTCAGCCCCGCCCAGTACGACGCCCTCACCGCCCTGGCCGTCGGCGGATGGCTGTATGAGAACTCGACGCGTGGGCTGGGCGTCACCCGGGTCGCCACCCAGGACGGCACCCGCGTCTCCATCACCACCTACCGCGCTCTGGCCAAGCGCTGCTTGGTCATCGCCGACATCGGCACCTCTCTGCTCTGCGGGCAGAAGATCACCGTGACCGAGGCGGGACAGCGCGCCCTGGCCGAGCCCCGGCCTCGCGCCGCCCTGTCAACGGCCTCCACCGCCCCGAAGGTCAACGTGGCAGCGCAAGGTGTTCGACGATGAGCCAGCACGCACCCGACGAGCGGGTCACGGTCTCCCCCGGTACATGGCCGGTGCCGGGGATCGGATCGCCGACGCGATCGGCCCCTTTTCCACCTCTTCGGCTGGAAGGTCGAGCCCGATGTCGGCAACGGGGGCAGCCTCGACAGCCCGACGGCAGCGTGTCGGTCGACTTCGTCCCTCCGCACCCGCTCAGACGCTGGTGCAAGGTCGCCCACCATGAGCCCTACTGGGAAGCGGTGTCCAGCCGACAAGCACCGTTGGAGGCAGTGGCCGCGTTCACCCAGGCCCACGCCGAGCAGATCCCGGTCACATGCCAGCCCTTGGATCAGGTCGCCGCCCTCAACGGCTGGTCTGCCGAAGGCAGCTCCCCCGTCTCACCCGACCTGTACTGCCAAATCGAGCAGACACGGGGCGCGGACGGTGTCTGGAGAGACAAGCACGTCTACTTCGAGAAGGAGCCGCTGGCCACCTTCACGCGGCGGAATACCCCCGAGCACCTCGTCGGCAACTTCTTCGCCCATCTCGCCTCGCCGATCGCCGTCGAGCGCGCCTTCGCCGACATCCCCCTCAACGCCCGGTACGAGCACAGCGGCCTGATCACCACGGTCCGCAGGGCTGCGATCAACCCACAGGTCGCTCACGCCCTCGCCGAGCTCGGGCGCCCCCACCGCCGCTAACCGTCCCCTGTTACGGAGCCACCCCTGTCCGAAAAGACCCTCTCCGTTGAGCCGGCCGAGCAACTCCTTTCCCTGGCTGCCGACTTCACCCGCTTCCACGATCTTCATGCGCGACATGCGGTCAACGGGAACCGGCCCGCCGACACTCTGACCGTGCAGGCGGCGCGTGCCCAGGACCTGGCCAACTCGGCGCTCAGCATCGTAGCCACGCTCAACAGGGAGTCGATGTACCACAGCCCAGTGATCCGCGCCGTCTACGCCCGGATCCGCCAACTCGCACACCTGGCCTATGACGCTGCCGACCACCTGATCGACGCCGAGGATGTCCTCACCCATGCACAGGCAGGACTGCCCATGGAGCTGGGTGACGGCTTCCTGGCCGTCCCGAGCGAGCACGACGCCCGCCAGGAAATCGGACGGCGCTTCACCCTCGTTTCCGACCTCACCGCCCTCGGCGCCTCCGACGCCGTGGCAACCGCCGAACAGTACGTCGCCGAACGCCGCCTCTACGGCCATCTGCCCGCGCACCAACCACCAGCGCTGTCCCGAACCCAGAGCAGCACAATGCTTGCGGTCGCCCGTGGGGAAATCACCATCAGCAACGACCGGCCGCGGAATCGCCGCGAACTCGACAACTTCAGCATCAGCACCATCCGCGCGCTAGAAAGCCGCGGCCTGATCACGCGCGAGGACTGCCAGCTGTGGGCCGTGGACGAGCGCGTACACCTGAGCACGGCCGGGCGCCGCGGCCTCTCCGCCTCTTTCGCCTACCCCCGCCCGGCAGCCCCGACCACCACACGCCCGGCGCTACGGCCAAGTGGCACCGCGATACCGGTACGTAGCCGATGAACCGATCACCGAACACCCCGAATCGCGAAACAGCAGCGCCCGGCGCAGCCGCTGCCGCGCGGACCCCGGACACACGGATGGGCCGCTACGACTGGGAGAAGGCCCGAGGACCCATCGTCGCGTTCGGCGAATCCAAGTCACTCAGCGCCTGGGCCAACGATCCGCGCTGCCAGGTGAAGAAGGAAGCGCTGCGGACACGGCTCGCTCTGGGCTGGGATCCCGAAGAGGCCGTCTCCAAACCCAAGCACGAACTGCCCACCCTCCATTTCACCGTCGGTGACAGAACGCTGACGCTGCGCGGCTGGGCCGAGCAGTCGGGAATCAAGTACCACACGCTCTACGGCCGCATCCGATCCCAGGGCCTATCCCTCGAAGAAGCCCTGGACAAGGGGCCCGACAGTGACCACTTCCGTCAGCCCGTAACCGCCTTCGGCGAAACCAAGCCCATCTACCAATGGGGAGTTGACCCGAGGGCCAACGCCTCTACCAGCACCATCCGGAAACGCATCAAGGCGGGCTGGAACCCACAGATCGCCATCACCGAGGAACCCGAGAACCGGTCCACCCTCGGTACCGGACAGCCCCACAGCGCGTGGGGCAAGCGGATGAGTCTGCCCGAGTGGGGTCGCCTGTCCGGCATCCCCGAAGAGGTCATCCGCGGCCGGATGCACGGACACGACCTGACGCTCGAAGCCGCCCTGCACTCCCTTGGCTGGACCCCCGAAACCTCGGCCGCCGCCACATCGCTGCTGACCGTCCGGGTTCACCAGCTCCAGCCCGGGGATCTGATCGTTTCAGTCGAGGCGCCCTCCGGCGAGATCACCGTGCGACGTCACCACGTAGACACCCCGCCCCCGCGGCCCGCTTCACGCCCGATGGCACAAGTGCCGGCCACCCCACCGCTCGGTCCGCAACCTGCTCGTCGCTCAGCCGGGCGCTGACCACCCGTCTCTGGAGTTCCCACGCCTCCCGACTCTCCCTCCGCGCACGACTTCGCCCGTGTGCTCGCCGACCAGATACCCGGCGCTGCTCCGCGCGACGTCACCGTGCACTTCGCCGTCCGGCGCCAAGCAGCAACCCAGCACGGCTACCGCTCCCGCGGCGGCCCCGTGACGGTCTACGCCCAAGCCCTGCATGCCCGGCTCTACGGTCTGCCTACGGACGAGGAACCGCTTCCCGCCGCCCTGGACGCGCTCTTGCAGACCCGCACACCGTCAACGGGGCCCGAACAGCAGTGCGCGGTCCTGCAGCAGCTCGCCGAGCAGCTCCGCAACGCCACCGAGATCCTCGAATGGGCCCGCGACCACGCCCACTGGCGTCAACTCCCCCACCCGGCATGGGAATGGCTGCGCGATGCCACGGATCGTACGCGCGACCTCGCCAACGGCCTCGACACCGTCTGGCCCGGCTTCACCGCCGAACCACCGGCACACGCGGCGCCACCCCGGCCAGTTCCGCATCCCCCCGCAACCATGCCCGTCCCGCCGGCCAGCCATCGCCGCTGACCTCCGTCAGCACCGAGAAGGCGACCCAGGGCGCGAGCGCGGAACTGGCCGCGCCCTGACGCGCGCTGTCGAGAACCAGCGCCGCAGCGCTGACGGCCCGTCCTCATCGCCGGTTCTTCTCCGCCCACGCCGCAGCAGTTCGTCGCCTCGACCGTCAACCTGCGCGACGGGCTCCTCGCCTCGCCCTCTGCCACGCGCTGCGCCGAGACCACTCCCGACCGCCCGCCGTACCCGTACCGCCGGAGCGCCGAGATCCCCTTCCGCTCCCCACTCCCTCCAGGACCCACCATCACCGAACAGCCCCAGTTCCGCGCCCTGTCTCTCGGCGCCGGAGTCCAGTCCAGCGCCCTGCTCGCCCTGTCCGCCGCCGGCACCCTTCCCAAGGTCGATTACGCGATCTTTGCCGACACCGGCTGGGAGCCTCGCGCCGTCTATAAGCACCTCGACCGCTTGGAGCGTGAGATAGCCGCCCCGGCCGGCATCCCCGTCCTGCGCGTGTCCACCGGGAACATCCGCGACGACGCCCTCGACCCGCACCACCGGTTCGCCTCCATGCCGCTCTACATCCTCAACCGGAATGGCAAGGCCGGGATGACCCGGAGGCAGTGCACTGGCGAATATAAGATAAAACCAATAAAGAAGCAGGTCAGAGCCCTCCTCGGCTACCCCTATCCCGCCCGGATTCCGCGGGAGGTGTTCGTCGAGCAGTGGGTCGGCATCTCGACCGACGAGTTCCACCGCGCCAAAGACGCGGACGTGAAGTACATGCGCAACCGGCACCCACTCATCGACCTGGGCTGGTCGCGCACCGACTGCATCCGGTACCTTTCCTCGCTCGACCTCGCCGACACCCCGAAGTCGTCCTGCTTGGGGTGCCCCTTCCACGGAAATGCGCAGTGGCGCCACATCCGTGACACCTCGCCCGAGGAGTGGGCAGACGTGGTCGAATTCGATGCCGCCATCCGGCAGGGCAACGCCCGCGCCAACGCCAGCGGAAATCGCCTGCTCGGCCAAGCCTTCCTGCACCGCTCGCGCATCCCACTGGCCGAGGCCCCCATCGATCACGTCACCGCCGCTGAGTGGGCCGCCCTGCAGCAGGAACTCGGCGACGACGCCGCCGCGCTGGAAGAGGGCGTCACGGACGGATGCTCGCCCTGGGCCTGCCGGGGCGAGGCAGACGCCCTGACCCATGACGATTTCGGGCTGGCCACGTGATCGTGCTCGATCTGTTCGCCGGCCCCGGCGGCTGGAGCCACGCACTGACCGTTCTCGGCGTACGCGATATCGGCCTGGAATGGGACGAGTGGGCCTGCAAGACCCGTGCGTCAGCTGGCCAGTTGACCATCCGTACGAACGTCGCGATGTACCCGGTGGGGCCCTTCCTCGGAAAGACCACGGGGCTCATCGCCAGCCCGCCCTGCCAGGCATGGTCGATGGCCGGCAAACGTCTTGGGCTCCTCGACCAGCCGCTGGTCCACCAGGCTGTCGCCGACCTCGCCATCGGCCGCGACACCCGCGAACAGCTTCTGACCGCCTGCCAGGACGAGCGCTCTCTGCTCGCCGCCGAGCCCATGCGCTACCTGTACGCCCTACACCAGTACGGCCAGCCCGAGTGGATCGCGATGGAGGAAGTCCCCGACGTTCTGCCCTTGTGGCGTCAGTACACCGCGATCCTGCGCAGCTGGGGCTTCTCGGTATGGACGGGGATTCTGAACGCCGCGGACTTCGGAGTGCCGCAGACCCGGAGGAGGGCGATTCTCCTCGCCTCCCGGACCCGTACCGCCGAGCCGCCGCCGCCCACGCACGCCAAGGTCGCCGAGCCGGAGTCGTTGTTCGGGCCGGGCCGCGCCCGGTGGGTGTCCATGGCCGAAGCCCTCGGCTGGGGTGCCACCGACCGCCCGGTGCCGACCGTGTGCGCCGGCGGAGTGGGAGGCGGTCCCGAGCCCTTCCCGTCCGGATCCCGCAAGACCCTCAGCGACGCCCGCGACCGCGGAACCTGGAAGCCCCAGAGCGCACTCATCATGGAGCCCCGCGGGAAAGGCGCGGGGTGGTCGGCACAGCACGGAGGCCAGGAGATCCGGCCGACCGACGAGCCAGTCCCCACGTACACCGGCGAAGCACAGCGCTGGTCATGGTCACTGCGCAGCAACAACCAGGCCAACGCGACCGTCCGCCGATCTGATGAACCGGCCGGCACCCTGTTCTTCGGCCATCGCGCCAATGAATGCGTCTGGATCGCCGAAGCCGCCTCCAGCACCGCTGGCGGAGAGCAGCCGGCGCCGGAGTCCATCCGGATATCCGCCCAGGAAGCCGGCCGCCTGCAAACCTTCCCCGCCGACTACCCCTGGGCCGGAAACAAGGGACAAGTCTTCGGCCAGATCGGCAACGCGGTGCCACCCCGGCTCGCCGCCCACCTGCTGGCCCCGCACCTCGGCAAGACCCTCCGCCCCAACGACTTCACCCTGGCCGCCTAGATGTCCCACTCCACCGACCCGTACGAGGACGGCCTGGACGACCTGCCTCCTCCTCCGCCCGTCCACTACGCCGAGCAGTCCCTGCTCGGAGCGCTCCTCCTGGATCCCCACCGGCTACCCGACATCCGCGCCCTGAGAGCGGAACAGTTCAGTAACCACGCCCACGGCGCCCTCTTCCAGGCCATGCGCATGGTCCCACTGCCCGATCCGGAGGCTCACCGCTCCGATCCCGCCTGGCTCAACGCCGTCCTCGACGCGGCCCGCCCCCATGCCCCGGGACTGAGCACCTCCTACCTCCATACCCTCGTCCAGATCTGCCCGTGGCCCCAGCACGCGCCGACGTACGCCCGGATGATCCAGTCCGATCACGCCCGGCGCACTCTGCTCATGCACGCCCAACGCCTCGCCCAGACCGCTACCGACGCCACCCTGCCCAACCGAGCCGTCGCCACCCTGGCCCAGGCCGACGCCCTCGCGCAGTTCCTGGATACGCTCGCCGGACAGTTCGCCCCGCACCCCGGCTCCCTGCCACGCACCGCCCTGCCGATACAACCCACGGCGGGCAGCAGCGAGGAAGTCCTCAACGAGGAACAACTCCTCCTCGCCACCGCCACCGCGCACCCGGCGGCTCTGAAGGACATGCGCTGGCTCCAGCCCGAGGACTTCACGCAGCCGCTGCACTCAGCCCTTTGGCAGTGCCTGACCTCACTGGTCCACCGCGCCGAGCCCGTGGACCCGGTCACCATGCTCTGGGAAGCCCAGCATCGCGGGCTCCTCGCCGACGACCTCTCCGCCGGTGACCTGATGGCTCTGGTCTCCGCTCCCCTCGGGTCAGCCGACTACTGGGGCGAACGCATCCTTCAACGCGCCCTGCTGGCCCGCGCGTGCGACGTCGCCACACGGATCGCCACCTACGCCGAGGACCCGGCCAACACGACGCACCAACTGATCACCGGCAGCCGCCGCGCACTGGCCGACCTCGCCGCACTACGCGCCCGCTGGCAGCGCAGCACCGCCCCAACACCACCGACGACGCCTCGTGCCTCGCGCAGCCCGACCGTCTCCCGGGCCGGTCCGCCGCCCCGAACCTCACCAGCACGCGCACTCCGATGACCCCACTCCGGCCAACCCGCGTCGGCCGGAGCCGCGAAACGAGACCAGATTGCCGCACCCCGAAGCCGCCCCTCACATCCGCCTCGACCTGTACCAGGAACACTCCAGCGCCGTCACCGCCACCATCACGGGCACGCCCACCCGCACGCTCCACGCCCTTCTCACCCTCCACGGCTTCGAGCCGCTGGACGAGCAGACGATGGTCATGGCACGCATCGACAGCGAGGAACCGCACTATGCCGAGCAAGCCGCACGCGCCCTGCGAGCCGAGAACCTCACCGTGGACATCACCCCCGAACTGCGCGAGGAGATCGACACCGAATGGACGTGGGCCAACTACCCCATGCCCTGGTGCTCACGCGAGGAGGTCCGCGAGGTTTCCAACGACGCCCAGAAAATATACGACGACATCCGGCACGGGCGCCTGATCATCCACGCCCACGCCCACGACGGCTGGACCACCGTCGCCGTCGGCACCTACCTCCACGGCCCAAGCGTCCACCTCCACGGGGAAAACCACCTGCGCACCGAATCGACGCGGTACGACAACCCCGTGGAAGCCATGACCGAGTTTGATCGCCTCTACGGCGACGCCGTACGCCCCGGCCCGGCACCAGCCACCAGCACCGAGCGCGAAGCCGAACGGACTCGCACCTCGCTACCGGGTACGGCCGATGCGCCGACGACGCCGGTGGCGGCAACCACGCTCGTAGACGCGCACGCTGCCGTGGCGGGCAACCACGAAGCACTCCTGAACGAGTTTCTCGACTCGCATGGAGAGTGGGAAAAATGGCGCACCTGGTCCGACGACACGACCCACGCCATCCATGAGGACCAGACTCTGCGCATCGAGCACGTCCACGAAACCGGCGCACACGAAACGGTGTGGACCGTGGCCGCGTACGAGACCCCTGTCTCCGACCGCATGTGGGTCCTCACCACCACCAGCGCCACCCCGCCCCCCCTGCTGCGCGGCCTTCTGAGTCACCTCGCCGATGCCGACATCTCGGACACCGTTCTGGGCTCCCCTGTAGGCGAGAAGACCGTGACCGCCTCCACTCGCCCCCTCTCCGAAGCCGGATGGAGCCACACCGTGGACGGGCAAGGGATCCGCTGGACGTCCCACACAGGAGACGCAGGGGTCAAGTTCGATGCCTTCGCAGCCCAGCGACCGACTCAGAACCTGGCCACCTGGACCATCTGGGGCGGCCCGGACCCCGACCACCCCGCCTGGACCCTCACCGTCCCCGTACACGCCCAGCCTGCTGTTGGCCGACCTCTCCGAAATCCTCGCCTACGAAACCGGTGCTCGACATGGGCCAGCCGCGGGCCACCAGCGTCTGACAAGCACCACAGCCGCTCCACCGTCCGTATCTGCCGCGACCAGCGCCAGCCACCAGCCCAGTCGTACGCGCTGACCCCAGCGCCCTGCTGGAGCACGGTCGGGGGTACGGCCCGCTCCGCGGCGGGTGCGGTCTGCGTGGGAAACTTCCGGGCTGGGCGCCGACCTCCGCTCTGGACGACCGCCAGCCTGGGACGGGAGATTGGCGGCGAGAGGGCTGCTGGGGGGCTCACCAGGGAGACAGGGTGCCCTCCTGGAGGTGGACAGGGCGGGAGAGCAGAGAGCTGACGAGAGCGGCGGCGTTCGCGGTGTCCTCCAGCAGACGCATAGTAAGACGCAGAGCGTTCCCCAAAGCCGGGTCGCGGACAAGGCCCCCCGGCAGTCCCTCCTCCGGATCGGGCCCGCGCATGATGTCGTCGAGCAGCCTGCGCTCCACCACGTCCTGCGGGTAAGGAAGCTCAGCCGTCCCAAGAGGGAGCGGTGTGCCCGCGTAGATGTGCATGAGGGCCTGGGCCAGGCCGCCCCTCAGACTGTGGACATCCATGCGGATCTGGCCGAGGTATCGCTCCAGATCCGCGGTGGTGACACAGGCTGCACCCTGGAGATCGCGGGCCTGACGATAGGCGAGCTGCTCGTTCACGGTACCCATCCTGGTCCGCCGGGCAGCAACCGGGAGGGTTCGACACGGGCAAAGCTCAAGCGCTGGCCACCGACCTGGTCAGCGAGCTCCCTGCAGGACAGCGCCCCTTCCGCGGCGGTCAGGACCGTTATGATCCGCCGGCACTTCGACGACAGCACTGCCACCACGAACCCTTCACACCATGCGGGCATCACCGCCCCCGACACCGCACCCGACGGCGACGGTTCAAGATCTCCGGGCACCCGCAGGTCTGCCACCTTGGCACCATCCGGGCCAGCGAAAACCTCCACCAGGGTCTCCCGGGAGACGACGAATCTCTCCCAGTCGAGCACCGCTTCCCCCAACGCAGCCAGCACTCGGTCCGCGCTGGACGACACGGTCCTCAACCCGGCCGTGCAGGCGCTCTCGCAAGTCCGCGATGAAGTCCGCTGACCGGAGGCACCCGGCAGGCACGCCGCACCGGCCGGCCTCAGACCGGTCCACCCATTAGTGGGACGGCGGTGTTCGATTTCCAGAGGCTAACATCCCTTTCAAGCAGGGCATGAAATTTCATGACGGGATTTCATACCCGCCCGACCTGCACGGCCTTACAGACGGCCAGAAACGAGCAGGACTAATGGGATTATCGAACAGAGAGGGATTGCCGCCGATGCAGCAGTTTACGAACGGCATGCCTGCTAACCTCGTCAAAGCGGCTTGGATCAAGAGCCGCAAATCTGAGGCCAATGGTATGTGCGTACAAGTCGCCGCACTCCCGAATGGCGGTTACGCGATGGCCAACTCCACTGACGCCACCGGCCCCGCCCTGATCTTCACCGCCGAAGAGATGGACGCCTTCATCGAAGGCGTCCGGCAAGGCGACTTCAATGGGCTGTTCACCCACAACAGGTAGGCAGGGAACGAAAGTTTGGGCGTCACCATTCTCTCAGGCGTGCCATGATGGACATATGACCGCCCGCTAAGGAGAGAGTGTGTCCTCGGACCCTATTCCCATCATGCGTCTGGCCCGGCCGGCAGCCGGGCCAGCCACGACGACGACGGCCGCCGCCATCATGCTGGGCCTGTCCGTCAAGGCTCACCGTGAAGCGGTCGGCCTGCGGCAGCAGGAGCTGGCGAAGTCGATTCACGTCTCCACAACGACCGTCTGCCGCCTCGAAAAGGGTGAGAAGAGCCCACAACGCCGTACGGTCGAAGGGGCGGCCGACGCCCTGAAGGTCGATAACAAGACGCGCGATCTGTGGAGGGTGTTGGTCGCCCGCACGGAGGAACCGGAGTGGTTCCAATCGCGGTTCGCCGACCTCACCCCCGACTGGTTGAAGCGCCTGTTGGGCCTGGAGTCGATGGCAATCGATCTCACGCTCTACGACGTGCGGCTGGTCTCCGGACTCCTCCAGACGCCTGAGTACGCCGCCTGCGTCATCCGCACGGGGCTGCACCGTCGGGAGTGGGACGGCGAGAAGATGGAACTGCGGCTCGCCCAGCGCGTCGAGCGGCAGCAGCGTGTTCTCGGACAGGCTGAGCCTCCCACTGCCATCTTCTTGATGGACGAGTCGGTTCTGGTCCGTCGCGCCGGGCCCGACGAAGTGATGCGGGCCCAAATGGTTCACATGCGCGAACTCGCCGACCTGCCGCACATCGTCATTCGGTTCGTCCTGCTCGACGCGATGATTGCCGGCAACGAGGCCGCCATGGCTGGCTCAATGGCACAGCTCAAGTTCGGCAGCGACGGCCCTCCTGACATGGTGTATGCCGAGCACTACGGGTCTGCTGACTACCACGTCAAGCCCGAACGGAGCCACGACGAACGCGCCCGGCCCTGGTCGCAGAAGGACATGGAGTACGAGAGCCACCTGCAGCTGCTCCTGCGCATTCAGGGCGAAGCCTGTGCGTCGCCCCAGCAGAGCCGCCGCATGCTGGAAGAAGCGATCCGCCGTTACTCCTAGCAGCCTGCCGCTGCCGGCTACCTAGTCCCGGGGCGGCACGATGCCCAGCCCGCCGTACTCCGTCCACTCGATACTGCGTTGGCGTTGCTGGAGCTCGGAGTCAGGTCGCCAGTCGGTTACATCGACAAGACCTGGCTCCGCCTTGATGAGCCCTTCGAAGATCGCTTCGACATCGCGCTTCTCCCGCACGCGGCCCCAGTTGCCGTGCGTCTGGACCCGCATGAGTTCGGTGACATCATCACGGACCTGCGGGTCGTCGCTGACCAACTGGCACACCACGACGCAACTGCCGGGAACGAGACGCTCAACCACTCGGTGGACGAGTTGCGCGGGGCCTGCGCTGTCGGGCAAACAGTGCAGGACGGAGACGAACAGCGCGGCCACCGGCTCGGAGAAGTCGATGAGTCGCTTCAGTTCCTTGTGGGCGAAGATCGTCTCAGTGTCCGTCATGTCCACCGGGAGAATGGCAGTCCTGTCGTTCTCGTTGAGCAGCGACTGCCCGAGCGCCAGGACAACGGGGTCGTTGTCGATGTAGACGACACGAGCCTCCGGATCGGCCTCCTGGGCGATCTGATGCACGTTGCGCTGGGTCGGAAGACCGGAGCCGAAGTCGATGAACTGCCTTATCCCATGTTCCTTAGCGATGGCCTCGACCACGCGTTGAAGGAACCAGCGATTGTTTCGGGCAATCTCGCGTGAGGTAGGCGCGACGCGAAGCAACAGCTCGCAAGCCGTCTGGTCCACCTCGAAGTTGTTGCTGCCTCCAAGTAACCAGTCGTACATCCGGGCAGCGCTGGGCACGGACAGATCGACCACAGACTCCTCTTCCGCCACACCTGACCCCTTGCTGATTGCGGCGTCCACAGTGGAGTTGCCCATCCTAGGAGGGCATCACACCGTTCACCACCATCAATCAAGGAGAAGGGTGGCGTGAGGTGGCGATTTGTAGCGCGCAGGAGTGCTTCACCGGGGAACGTGCACGCGGGTAGCGTCCGCTTGTGCGCCAAGTGCGCCAATGTCAGGTCAGATACGGAAGGTTCCGGCGGGCGACGGCCAGGCCCGCATGCACCACGGACTTCTCCACTCCCATGAGTTCAGCCGCCTCACCAACGGCCAGCCCGAGGCGACGGCACAGCAACAGACTGTCCGCACTTGCCTCGGGCAGACCCTCGTAGATGGCGGTCACGTCCGGGTCGGGCGCGGCGCCGACACGGGCCAAGCACCGCACCTGGTGGCGAAGTTCGTCCCACACATCCGCCGCGGGGCTCGGCTGCCCCAACAGCCAGTCCCAGTCCTCGCGGGCATACGCCAACGCGGCCAGCACGGCGCCGGCGGCATCCGCCTTCTTCGCGAGGCGGGCGCTGGTGTAGCGGGCGTATCGAGGAAGGTTGCGTTCAGAGAAGGCCACGAAGCCGAGGTCCGACACAGTCGCCGCACACCTGGGCCGCACCGACGAATGACGCCACGGGCCACATGACGGCACACTTGATCGATAGGTGAAGAGAATGAGGTGCTCCTCATGCATGCAGGGTCGCAGCACCAGCACACGTAAGTGGTTCCGCGCGCGCTGGGGCAACCGCGAAGGCCCCGCGCGCAGGGCGCGGGGCCTATAGAGCGGAACTACCTTCCCGGGCCCCAGGTGACGAGCACACCGGCGTGCCAGGCAAAGCCCAGCATCGTCACGATGAAGGCCGACTCGTTCACGTCCACGACGGTCCCTGTGACCACGGTCCAGACCACGACGAAGGCCGCGAGCGGCGCGCACAGCCGGACCACGGCCTGCCGTTCGGGAACCGCGTGAATCCCTACGGAACCGATGTTGAAACTGGTACCGTGAAATTGCCCGGAGGGCTGCTGCACGCACCCTCGGCGAATTGGTTCGAGCATTTGTTTGTTTCCTTCGTGCTATTCGTCCCCGGAGTCGTGATGCAACCACTGCTCCAGGCGGGCCCCAATCGTGGAGCCCAGACACGAAAGTACTCCCCCAGCGGGGGCGTTCCGGGCCGTAGAGGGTCCCGTGAAAATTCATTCTTGTCGCACTAAACATCTCGATCAACTTCGATCAGCACAGGACAGTACGCGTCCGGATTTCACTGCGAATCGAGCGGTAAGCGCCGGCGTCCATGCCCACCCCGACGGCGAACCGCCTCTTGCTCGTAACCACCGAGTTTGGACGGCTCCCCGCTGTCAGGTGACGCATGCTCGGCGCCGCTCTATCGAGGAGACGCGTCAGCCTTTTTGACACAGGAGCATCAAAACGGCGCATGGCAAGCGCCAAGCGACGCCACCACCGCTTCACCCCCGCGGCACCGAATTACCCGAACCAGTGACATCAAAGTGGCGTCGGCGGGACACCGCGCGGCGTGGTCCTGCGCCCTCTCGTCTTCTTCTGGGTGAGGCCCCGACCCGGCCCGTAACGCCGGCGGGACGACAACCGTCTGTCAGGGCATGAAAGACCACATCGCGCGGCATCTATCCGGGCCCGGGACCGGCTACGTCGACATCGTCGCAACCGACGAGGAAGCCCTCCTGCAGATCGCCGAGCTCCTCGCACGGACCTGGACCTCGAGCGGCCCTCCCACAATCCGGGACTTGCCCGGACAGGCGGCCTGCACCGCACGGGTCCACCTGGACACCTCACTCCCGGCACCCGGCCGGATGCGGGTGCTGCCTCGCGACTGGGTGCGCTTCCCCTCCCCGCCCTGGGGCGGGCAACTGGACGGCACGAAACCGACGTCTGTACGCCGCCGGAATGACCACCGCCCGTGCGGACGGCAGGCCGCGGAATGGCCACGCGGATACGGCGCGGACGACCCCGGAGCCTGCTGGTCACACCTGAACGACGAAGAGCGGGAGGAATGCCTCCGGGTCCGGCAGGCGTACAAGAACGCGTTCTGGGTCCTGAAGGGGCAGCACCGGGCGGAAGCCGGGCACGGCCGGGACGAACGATGCAATGACTGCATGTGAGCGGCCGGTGGTGCCATATCGGTGCCAGCCCCGGCGACCGGGGATCTATCCGTGGGCCGCGCAGGTCAGGCGCGTGTCCGTGCGGCAGGATCAGGCAGGTCAGTAAGACGGGGAGGTGCCTGGTGATCACCCAGGGAGTGCAGGTCACTTCGCGGTGTGCTGCGTGCGGCGGTGTGCTGGTGCGTGACGTCGGCCAGTTCACCGAACGGGGCCAGCTGCGCTGGGGCATCGAGGGGCGGTGTCAGAAGTGCCCCGAGGGGTGGTGCGAGACGGGTACAGGGCCGGCTCCCCAGGAAGTCAGGCAGGCGCTGCTGGCTGAGCACGGGGCGGTTCGGCTGCGTCTTGCCGACAAGGGCGGCAGTCTCGTACCGGTTCTGCGTGCGCTGCGGGAGATGAACGGCCTGTCCCTGGGCGAGGCCCGGCTGGCGGCGGCCGATCTCAGTGGGGAGGGCCTCATAGGCACCTTCGTGGAGATGACGCTCTTGGCGCAGGGACTGGAGAGGCGCTCCGTCGCCACGACGCTAGCCACGTCGCCGGACTGACCACCGCGCGAACCGGGCAAGCGGGGCCGTCCGGGTGAGCGCAGGCGGCGGCGCCAGCGTGCCCCTCGCAAACCAAATTCGAACAGTCGTACTATTCGAGTGTGTCCACGTACGACTTCCCCCAGGACCTGCGCGACGCGCAGCTCGCTCTTCACCGCACCCGTGCCGCCTACGACGAGTACGCCAAGACCTTGCCGTGGTCGGCCGAGCCGCTCCCCGGCTGGGAAACAGACGCGCAGCCCCAGTCCGGCTACCGCTCCGCCAAGCCCGACAGCCCCGGCTACACCCCCGAGCAGCGCGAGCAGGTCGCCAAGTACCGGGCCGAGCTCCTGGAGCTGAGCGCGACCGTGTCCACGCACCCGTACTGGGCGCAGCTCGGCGAGGGCGTGGTCGCGGCGCGGATGGCGCTCAAGCACGTCCACGCAGAACAGCTCGCCGGCGAGACGGGCTGAGCACCGTGGCCGGGTCCGGCTCGATATCCGCGTTGGAGAAGTGGCGTGCCACGCGGGAGTACCTCGCCTGGCAGCTGCGCTGCGCCGACCAGCGCGTCCGCGAGCTCGAAGCCGCGGAGGAACAGGAACGGCTGAGGGCGGCGCGGGAGCGGGAGCGGGTCACGTTCAAGATTCAGCCGCAGCGCTCGCACGAGGGCGCGCTCCTGCACCGCGGGAACTGTGGCCTCTACAAGAGCCCCTTCGGCTACCTCAGCGCCGACGACGCGGCCGTCGCCCTGGACGAGCCGGACATCGAGGCGTGCCAGATCTGCCTCCCCGAGGACGCGCTGCCGCTGGTATGACCCCGTCGGCCGGCGCCGTACCGGGGGGCGCTTTCGGTCAGCGTCAGGATGCGGAGCGCTTCTTCGCGGACTTCGAGGGTGCGGCCTTCTTCGCCGTCGTCTTCTTGGCGGCCGGCTTCTTCGTGGGGGTCTTCTTGCGGGGCCGGATGTCGTGGACGGTGGCGTCCTCGCCGCTCTCGCCGCGCTTTTCCTTCGCCGCGGTGACGGAGGCGTTCAGGGCGGCCATCAGGTCCATGACCTTGCCGGACTCCCCCGCCCCGCCGTCCTCGGCCGGCTCTGGTCGCTCCTTGCCCTCGGACTTGGCCTCGATGAGCTCTTCCAGGGCGTCGCGGTAGCGGTCCCGGAACTGGGCGATGTCGTCGGTGGTCATGGACTCGGCGAGCTGGACGGCCTGCTCGATCTCCGACTCGTCCAGCTCCACCGGCTTCGGCGCGAGGGATTCGGGGCTGCGGACCTCGTCGGGCCAGTGCATCGCGTGCAGCACGATCGCGCCTTCCTTCACCTGCAGGAGCCCGAGCCGCTCACGGCCGTGCCACGCCCATTTGGCGATGGCGACTTTGTCGGAGCGCTCCAGGGCCTTGCGCAGGAGGGTGTAGGGCTTGGCGGCGACCTGGCCGTCCGCGCCGAGGTAGTAGCTCTCGCCGATCCGTACCGGGTCGATGGTGTCGGCGTCGACGAACGCGACGATTTCGATCGCCTTCGCGGTGGGCAGCGGCATCTCCTGCAGCTCCCGGTCGGTCACCGGGACGACTTGGTCCTTGGAGACCTCGTAGCCCTTGCCGATCTCCTCCTGCGACAGCTCCTTCTCGTCGAGCTCGCAGACCTTGCGCGTACGGACCCGGCCCATGTCCTCCAGATGCACCCGCCGGAAGTGGATCGAGTGATCCTCCGTCGCGCTAATGATCTTCGTGGGGATCGTGACCAGCCCGAAGCTGATCGCCCCCGACCACAAGGGCCTCGCCATATGCCCACACCTCCAGCACCCCTGGACAGGACAGACGGAGACAGGCCGCACACCGGACGCGTACGTCGCACACCCCGACCGTCACCGCACCACGATCCTCACGCCGCGCACGACCTACCGCATCCCGGGCCCCGCCGAAGTGCTCGCTGCCCTCCAGCTGCCACCCCTCGCTGGGGAGCGGTCGTGACCTCCGCGAGGTCGGCTCGTTGAGTCCCTGGTGCCGCATGAAGCTGCCGCGACGGTGCCTGGCTGAGAGCTCCCGGCCCATGACCGCGAGACAGGTAGGCCCTAGGCGCGCCGCGTCATCGCAGCAGAGGACTGTGGAGAGTCACAGCAGCTCCGCGTGGAGTCATGGGATCGCACGCGAGGAACGCTCATGGCATCCCAAGCACGCAAGAACGCCGCTCGTCGGCAGCAGGACCTGACAGGAGCCAGCCGTCGCGCTGCGCTGCAGGACATCCGCAACACCATGCCGCCGGTTCCGCATGCTCAGAACGCGAACACAACGACGGGTGCGAGGACGCCTGCTCACGTCGTGCCGCCGGAGCTCACTGCTCTCGTCCAAGACTTCGTTGGCTGGGAGCAGCACCATTTGAACGAGGCGGTCAGGGCTGCGCGCCAGCACGTCGAGTGGCCGGCGAACTGGCATCGGCTGGTGCTCTACGCGCTCACGGACGCTCTGGTGTACAACTTCTTGCTGGTCGGTGCACTTGCCGCATATCTCCAGGAGGAAGGGCTGGACGCGGAGCTCTTGTGCCAGCACCTCCAGTCCCCCAACCCGGATCGATACATCAGCCAAGATGCCTTGGATCTGCTCGCGGGGTTGATGGGCAGGGCTGTCGCGGACGGTCAGCAAGAGCCCACGTGGCATTTCATCGGCACCCAGATCGCCGAGTACGGCGTTCAGGACCGCGGCTAAGAAACGGCCCCCTTGCCCCGCGCCCTGCGACATGAGCCCGGCAGTCGATACAGTCCAACAAGTACCTCGACGTCCCACCGCGTATGTACCCGTTAGGCTGCGCGGAGCTTTTCGATGAAGTCATCGACACCCGTCACCTGCCGGTAGGGCTTGAAGGCGGGCGCAAGTTCGCGAACCTGGGCCACGCAGCGTTCGGCACCGATTCGGTGCGCCAGTTCGAGGGCTTCTTCCGTGACGGCGAGGGCGTGCTCGATATCGCGGGACTGCAGGAGTCCTCTGGCTTGGTACGTCAGAAAGATGCCGCGTGTCTTGCCCCGGGCCTTCGGCAGCAGGCTGAGGCCCTCGCGCATCTTCGCCGAGGCATCGGCGAGCTGGCCGAGGTCGAGCAGGCACTGACCGGAGTCGACCGCGAGGTCGGCCGGACTCATCCATGAGCACCAGTTCGGTGCCGCATCGGTGGGCTGCACAGACAGTGCTGTCTCGGCGTCGGAGAGATCGCGGTAGCACAGGGAGCGTTCTCCGAGCGCGGCGTAGGCCCTGGCCCGGCGGAGGAACAGCAACGACCGGGCGGTCGGGTGCTGGGTGCCGGTAATCGCGTGGCCGAGCTGGTCGACGGAGACATTCGGTTGCCCGAGCCAGTTGGACTGATAGGCGAAATCAGAGAGGACGCCGGCCCCGAAGTCGCGGTCGCCCGCGGCGTGGGAAGAATGCAAGGCCGCCGTCCACAGCTTTCCCGCCGCGTAGTGCCTCCCCTGGTCGAACCGGTACCAGCCGCATGTGGTGGACAGGGATGCGGCAAGGCTGTGCAGCCGTTTCGTAGACGTCCCGGTGTGGCGTCCGCCTTCGATCAGGTCGGTCACGGTTTCCAGGTGGGCGTCCATCATCTTGATGGTGTGCTGTCGCTGTTCGGTGGGGAGGCCAGTCAGTTTCCGGCTGGTTTCCTCCAGCCAGTCGATGAGTTCGTGATCGGCTGTCGTTCTTCCGCTGAGTGCGGAGGCCAGATGGTCCGGTTCGATCGAGACCCATTGGGCTCCGAGGCCGGCCAGAGCGGCTGCGCTGTAGGTCATGAAAGTACGGCGATCCATGGCAGCTTTCTGTGCGTCGCGAAGGACTTGAACGGTGTACCCCGACCCAAGCGGCAGCGGGATCTCCGAGCCGGGCAGCCAGTCCGGCCAGCCGTACCGGTCCACGTCTGCTAGAGGCACGTCGAACACTTCGGCATCGGCCATGAGGAGCTGCGTCTCGCGGTTCGGCCGCTGAAGCCAACGCTCGTACCGGCTGATGGTCGTCTTGTCGGCGCCAGAGCGCAGCCCGCGCTTCCGGGCGGCCCGGTCCAGGAGATGGACGAGCTCGTTCTGGGACAGATCGTTGACTTTTCTGGCGTAGGCAAGCGGGTGCCGGATCGGGTTGTCCACGCCTCGATTCCATCATCGACCGTGACAACGACTCTACCGTCAGCGACGACGAATCTACCCCGCATCTACAGGCAACTCCTTATGCGTTGACGGAGGTTGGGCTGTACTCGACGCACATCGAGCAGGTTCCGCTCGAAGCCGGAACAAGTCCTCCAGGAAACGACAGCCACAGACACCAGTCGGTGGCTCGCGCGCCCCGAGGTGACAGCTCGATCCGGACGGTTCTCCCCTGCGCTCCCATGCCGGAGCGCGAGATCGTGAAGGAACGCCCATGCCCAGACTCTCCGCTCCCCCGCCGGGGGACACCGCTCGACGCAACCGGTCTGGCCGCTGGCTCGCTGGTGGAGCCGGCCGGTCTTCTCGCCGGCCGCGCATCCTGATCGACGGACTGGACCTGTCGGGTAAGACGACTCTGGTCGACGCTCTGCTCACCATGTGTGCCGCGCAAGGGACCGCAGCTGTACGCCACCGAGGGATGCTCGCTGAGCACCACCCGCTGGAGAAGCTTCTGAAGCGGCTGCCGCTGGCCCACCAGTACGAGTCGAGCGGAATCACCACCGCCTACCTCGTCGGAGGGTTCGCCCTGGACGCGCTCCTGGTCCGCGTCGACCCGCCGCGATGCGCCGACGCCGTCCTGGTCCAGGAAGGCTACGTAGATCGCACCATGGCCGTCGGACTGGCCGGCGGCCCCTTCCTGTCGGCCGCCCTGGCTCTGTGGGCCGCGCGCTACTTCGCCGCCTTCGACGTCGCCGTATACGTACACGCATCCCCCGAGGCGCGGCGCGCCCGGATGCTGCGTCGCCAGCGCGTGGACGTCGGTGACCGCAACAGCGTCGAGGAAGGCTTCGCGGGTCGCTTCAACTCGGCGCTTCTGCACCACCTCGGCCGCCGCCACCGCACGGTGCTGGTCTTCGACACGGAGCAGTACACCCCCCAGGAGATGGCCCGGCAGATCCTCTCGGTTGCCGGACTGCTGTCGGAGGAGACACACCGGCCCAGCGGCGACGGCTTCGAACTCGTCGTCCCCGCGACGCCGGCGTCCTGATTCCCATCCGGCAAACGAGCGCGTGAGCGAGGAGGACCGCCATGCCCGGAAACACCGCCCAAGCAACACCGGACCTGAAGGCGTGCATCGATCTGATCGTCCGTCCCGGCCGATACCCTCTGGCCCCTGACATCACCGAGGCCCGGCTGGAGCGCGTGGCCGGCGCGGCGTCCGGGAGGATCGGTAAGGACGCGATCACCAGCCCGGACGCGCTCCACCAGGCTCTGCGCGGGGCACAACGGCTGCTTCCGTACCCGTTGTTGGTGAGCGTGAACCAGGAGGGGGGCCGACTCAACGCACTCGACTGGCCGCAGGTGGCGCAGCTTCCCGCCAACCTCGCTCTCGGTGCGGGCCGGAACCCGGAGGCGGCCGAGCTGGCCGGGTCGGTCGTCGCGGGCCAGCTGCGGGCTGCGGGACTGACCTGGAATCTGGCGCCGGTGTGCGATCTGGCGACGTGGCCGTCCGTGCCGGCGGTCGGAACGCGATCCTTCGGCTCGGACCCGGAAGCCGTGGCCGCTATGGCGGCGGCCTACGTCCGGGGCCTGCAGGGCGGCAGAGTCGCAGCGACGGCCAAGCATTTTCCGGGACTGGGCGGGATCACAGTGGACCCCCACCATGGCTCCCCCGTCACCGAACGGCTCCCCCGTGGAGTGCTGCTGCCTTTCCGGGCTGCGGTGGAGGCCGGGGTGGCGTGCGTGATGGCAGGCAGTCACACCGTGCGGGCCCTTGACGACCGGCCCGCGCTCGCGTCACCACGCGTCCTTGGAATGCTGCGGGACGATCTCGGCTTCACGGGCGTGATCGTCAGCGAGAACCTGTCGATCCCTGCGGTGCACCAGCCGTTCGGCGGGCTCAGCGAAGCAGCGGTGGCAGCCGTTGCCGCCGGCGTGGACATCGTGATGCTGGACAGCGAGATCTCCCGCGGCCACCAGGACTTCGCCCAACGAGCGGCCGGCGTGCGGCGCCGCGCGCTCGTCGCCCGGGCCCTGTGGGACGCGGTGCGTGAACACCGGGTGAGTCAGGACCGGATCGAAGAGGCCGCGGCCCGTGTGCGGGCACTGCACCACGCCTACGGTCTCGGAGCCGACGCTGTCCTTCCCTCATGGGATGAGGCGAACGCGGCGGCCGAGCACGCGGCCCTGCGTATCGCAGGCCGATCGGTGGCCGTGGTCCGCGGTCGCCACGTCCTCCCGCTCTCCTCCACTGAACCGGTGCTTGCGGTACGCGTACCGGACACCGGGGAGCGCCGGGCCGACAGTGCCCGCCGGGCCCCGGATCATCTGCCCGGCTCTCTTACCAGGCACAGGCCGGTGACCTCTGTCAGCCCGGGTTCTGCCATACCGCCGGGCTCCGGCACGGTCGTGGTCTACGGGTACGACACGGGCGGCGGCGCGGCGGCCGAGGCGGCCCGGTGGGCCGGTGCCGGGCGTGTGGTCGTCCAGGTCGCTTTCGGTGATCCGGACGACTTGGTCGGCTCGTCGGCCGATGTCCTGGTCGCGGCGTTCAGCCCGCACCGCTCCAGCGCCGAGTCGGTGGCGGACCTCGTGCTGGGCGGCCGGGCTCCCGGCCCTGCCGATGTCCCCGTGGGAGGAACGACATGGCGATAACGGTGCGCCCCGAAGAGCTGGCCGACTACCTGATCCGCCTGTACCTGGCGGCGGGAATGACCAGGCTCGGGGCGCGAACAGTGGCCGCCGCGCAGGTAGAGGCCGACCTCAGGGGTGTTGTCGGTCACGGCAGCAGGCTCGCTCCCGGGTATGTGGCCAAGCTGCGCTCCGGACGCCTGACAGCCCGGCCGAAGATGATCCGCCGACCGGCCGGGGCCGGCTGCCTGGTCCTGGACGCGGACCGGGCACCGGGTGCGCTGGCCGTGGAACACGCCGTCTCGTTCTCGGCCACCGAGGCGCGCCGCCAGGGCGTCGCGCTCGTCATCGTGCGTAACGCCGGCCATGCCGGCGCCCTCGGTGTGGGGGCAGCGCAGCTGGCCCGGCGTGGGCTGGTCGGGGTGCTGGCCACGCAGACGTCCGGGCCCAGCGTGGCCGTCCTGGGCGGGCCGGGGACGGCGCTGCTGGGCAACTCGGCGCTGGCTGTAGCCGTTCCCGGTCCCGACCCGCAGCGGCCGGTGCTGCTGGATATGGCCGCCGGATCCATGTCCTGGGGCCGCCTGCACGAGCATGCCCGTACCGGTCGTCAGCTGCCCGAAGGCTGCGCGCTCGACCAAGGTGGGCAGCCGACCCGCGACCCGGTTCGGGCCGCCGTCCTGCTGCCGTCCGGCCAACGGGCTCAGGCGCTGGTCATCGTGCTGGAGCTGCTGGTCGGCGCGCTGACCGGAAGCCCCGCACTGCCCTGCGGGAACGAAGGCCGGGGTCTGCTGTGCCTGGCCATCGACCCTGCCCGTCTCGGTACCGGCGGTCAGCTCGCCGCTGCCGTCGCCGAAGTCGCCCTTGCCCTCAGCGAGCACGGCGCCCGGCTGCCCGGGGAACGTGTCTGGTCCCATCGCGACCACGCCGCCACCCGGGGCATCAGCCTGGCCGAACCGGATCTGGCCGCCCTCGTGGCCGCCGGCGACCCGCACGTGCACCCGCCACCCGCCTGGACCACCCGCCACGACGACCGCACCGACAACTCCACGGAGGTACTGCTGTGACCACGCACGCCACGCCGCCCACCGCCGAGGCCATGGCCCGGCTCATCGCCGCTGGCCCTCGGGTCCTTCATGACCGAGGACTCCGCCCGGACGCCGCCCAGGCTCTGCAGAGTGCCCTGGACATCGCGAACCCGTACCCGGTGGTTACCACCGCTCGCCGCCTGTGCGACGGGAAGCTGGAACTCGCCCTGGCCGACGTCGTCGAGCAGCGGCTGCTCCACGAAGTGACCGGCCGCCGCATCCCGTTGCAGGAACTGCCCTCCCGGACCTTGCGCCCACTCACGGCCCGCCACCAACTCAGTCCGGACCAGGTGGACGCGCTGCACTTCGTGCTCCGCTGCACCTTCGCCTACCCCGGCATTGTCGGCACCCCCGACGCCCCCCTCGCGCTGAAGGCCACGCTGTCCGACGGCTTCAAGCCGGTCGCCACCGCCCAGGAGATCGCCGCCACCCAGGCGATGGCCGGCCCCGACGGTCTGAACACCAGTTACATGGTGTCGCAGATGAAGGGCGGGGTCTCGGTCGACTTCGGAATCGGCTGCCCGCTGATGTGCGCCTACTGCTACCGGCGCGAGGGCGACACCGTCGACGGCTACCTCGGGTCGTGGGAACCCACCGGGTTCCTGACCGCGGACCAGGCAGTCGAGCGTCTGCTCGCCCACCCCTGGTTCACCCCGCACGTCACCCCGATCGGTCTGCACATGTCCACCAGCGAGGCGTTCCTGCCCAAGCTGTGGCCCAGAACGTGGGCCGCCCTGCAGCTCCTGGACCGCCTGGGACTGACCAACCGCGTCTCCTGCATCACCAAGTACACGCTGTCCGACGAGCAGATCGCATGCCTGGAGTCCCTCGTCAACGTCGACCTCGACGTCAACGTCTGCTACGCCGCGATGCCCGAGGCGATCGAACCGCCCAACCGCAAACGGCGTCTGGACTTCCTGCGCCGCATCCTGACGTCGGACCGGATCAACACCCTCGCCTACTACCGGCCGATCGCCGAGGGCATCAACACCACCGACGCCCACCTGCGCCACGTCTGGGAAACCTTCAAAGAGGCAGGTGCCCGCACCATAGTCCTCGGGGGCCTCAAGTTCGGTGACGACCACGTCCACTCCTTCATGTCCTACGGCCTGCCGCTGCCCAGCGGGTCGTTCACCCCGGGAAAGAAGCTGCTGACCGGCGCCACCGAGAAACGCATCATGACCGCGTTCGACGAGGTGTACGCCGATGTCCCCGCGAACGAACGACCGGCCGTCCTCAAGCGCTCCTCCTGCGGCCGATCCGTCGAACGCGGCAGCCACATCCCCGACTACAACGGCCACTACGACCTGCCCCAGACCAACTGCCGCCTGCGCTGCCCCACCGCCCAGCACGACGTGTGCGCGGCCAGCCAGAGCCCTGACGAGGAGACCGTCCGCCAGCTCCTAGCCCGCATCGACCGGGAAGGGACGCCGGTCGACATCACCCCCTCCACCGTCGTCGTCCACGCCGACCTCAGCCCGTTCGAGCGCACGTTCCTGCGCCAGAACCTCCTCCACCCCGTCCACACGGCCCGCCAGGCCGCCGACCTCGTCGCCGGAAGGCTCTCCGCATGACCACCCTCCCCGCACCGCGCACCTACCTGCCACTGGCCCAGTCCCCGCTGCTCACCGGCCGTACGTACCGTGCGGACGCCGAACTCGCGATCCGGCTGGCCCACCAGGCATTACCCGACCCGGCCACCATCCGCTCCCTCCTCAACGTTCGCGCACCCGAGGCGGCCGACCAGATCACCACCGCCCTGGAAGCCCGGACCGACCTGCCCCCCGCGGCACTCGCCCTGCTGGTCGCCCACCGCCCAGCGTCCAGGCCGGCCACGGCCCGGCTCAAGAACCTGCTCTTCCCCGGCCCGGCCGCCGGGTGTCACACCTTCGCCCGCACCATGGCCCAGCTCGCCCACCGCCCCGAAACGATCGACCACCGGTTCCTGGCCAGCCCCCGCTTCGCCGAAGCCGCCGCCACCGTGAACCCCCAGGCGCTGAACGACCTCCTCGCGCCCCTGCTCGCCGCCCCCGTCCTGACCGGGCCCGCCGACGCAGCCCTGGGGGCCCTCATCCAGGCCCGCAGCGCGGCACAGATCCCGGAGAGTGACCTCGACCAGGCCGCCGCCCGTGCGAGAGAACGCACACGGCGCACCCGGATCGGCACCGAACTCGCCGCCCGCCGCGAGGAGACAATCGCCGCTCTCGCCCAGCACACCGGCGGCCTCACCCTGGCCGCCGCGCTCTGGTTCGAAGCGCTCGCCGAGGCCGCCGACACCCCGCAGAACGCCGGACGCGCCCTGGCAGTCGCCCTCCTCGCCCCGGACACGCTCGCCGCCGACGCGGTGCCCGACTGCCCCTGGCCCGGCGTCCAGGCCCGCTGGCAGCAGCTTCGAGCCGCCGCTCGCGCCGCGAGTCGGCAACCCCAGGTCTGGTCACCGGCCTGGCAGAAGGCCGCCACCACCACAGACGGCTCCACCTGGGACCCCAGCCAACGGGCGCTGATCGCCGGGTACGACCTTCTCGTTGAGCACGTCCGCACCCACTACACCGAAGACCCCGCGCCCACCCCCGAGCGGTGCTGGGCCTCCGACCCGGCAGGACGTGCCCTGCTGCACACCATCGCGGACCACCTCACCGGCCACCTCGGGCACAGCCCGCTGCCGCACTTCGACGACGCCCTGCTCATCACCTTCGTTCAAGCCCACGCCAAGAACAGCCGGCACAAGATCCCCGGAGCCCTGCACATCCACGGCCTGATCGCCGCGCTCAAGGCAGCCCGCTCGAAAGCGGCGCTCCTCACCCTCACCCAGACACCCGACGTCGGCATCGTCATCCCCATGCGCTCCGAGACCGGACGGCTCGCCCCCGCCTCACCCGACAACCCCGACGGACTCGACGCCCTGGCCGCAAAGACTGCACAGCTCGCCTGGCTCCTCGAAACCCGACCCGACGCCCGCGCGCACCTGCTGCTCATCGACGAGGCCCCCGACAGCGCCTCCGCACAGGCCGCCGCGGAACTGACCGGCTCCCACCCCCGGATCAGCATCACCATCGCGCACCGAGCGGATGTGACAAGCAGCAAGGGCGGAGCGGTGCTGTGGGGCCTCAATCAGCTGCACGCCGCCGGCCACACGACCCTTGCTTACACCGACCTGGACCTCACCTACCCCCTGGACCAACTGGGCCTGCACCTCGAAGCGCTGACCCGCTCCGGAGCCGGGGCGGTAATCGGGTCGCGACGCAGGCCCGACTCGCACGGCTACTACCCGCCTGCCGGCCCCACGCCGGCCACCCTGCTCTACACGCAGGTGGTCAACGAACTGCTCAGCCTGAACGTCAGCGACCCCCAGGCCGGGTTCAAGGCGTTCACCCGCACCGCCCTCGCCGCCGCTCTGCCCCAGGTCACCGATCACCGGCTGTCCTTCGACACCGACCTGCTCGGCGCCCTTCAGCACACCGGCAACCACATCATCGAGGTCGGCATCGCCGCCCTGCACCGCTATGTGAACGGCCAGGTCGGCACGCCCCGCGACTACGACACCATGCTCGCCGCAGTCCACCAGCAGGCCGTACGCCACGGTCTCGACCCCAGCAACCGGGCCACCCCGATCTGGGACCGAATCCGTGGGGCCGGCTCGCTGACCGACGCCGCGGCCCCCAAGCCTCTCTCCGTTTCGATCACACCCCCCGCCCACTGATCCAGAAGACGCACTCCGCCAAGCCGCCTCGCTCAACAGCGATGGCGGCTAGGCCGGTTGAGTGCAACCGCCGTGGACTGCGGGTTCACAGAAACCATGCACGGTATGCGTAGACTGTCGCGCCTATCCCGCCCCGCCGGGCCCTGCCAAAGGACCACAGGCAGAGCCCGCACCCACCCGAAGGGCCCGCGTGAGTCGCGCCGTCATCGCCGTAGCCGGCATGGGAACCCGCTTCTTCCCCATCGCCAAGTCGGTCAACAAGTGCATGCTGCCGGTACTCGACCAACCCGTCCTCGCCTACGCGGTCGCCGACTGCCTGGCAGCGGGCGTGCGCGAGATCGCGATCGTCACCTCGCAGGGCGAGGGTGGACGGCAGGTCCGCCACTACTTCACCGAAGACCACGGCATGCGGGACTACTTCGCCGCCCGCGGCTGGCAGAAGAAGTACGAACCGATCGCGCACCTCCACGACCAGGCGGACTTCCACTTCATCGAGCAGCCCCGCGACAGCGACCGGTACGGAACGGCCCTGCCCGCGATCCTGGCCGCCGACTTCATCGGCGACCAGGACTTCTTCCTCATCGCCGGCGACGACCTGCTCCTGCGGACCGACGGCGGATCCGACCTCGCCGACCTGGCCGCCGCCCGCGACGCCGCCGGCACCGCAGGTGCTGTCGCCGCCTCCACTGTCCCCGGCAGCGACGCCCACCGGTACGGAATCCTGAAGCCCCGAAACACGAAGGACGGCCGGCAGGTAATGGACGACCTGCTGGAAAAGCCGACGGCCTACGGCGCACCGACGGCCTACATCAACATCAGCCGCACGCTGCTTCCCGCCGAGGCCACCGCCTACTTCGAGAAGCTCACCCCGGCCGCGAACGGCGAGTACCAGGCCACCGACGCCATCACCGCCTTCGCCCGCGACCACAACGTGCTCATCCACCCCGTCACCGGCCAGTACTTCGACTGCGGCAACCCGATGGGCTGGCTGGCGGCCAACAACGCTGTCGCCCTCCAGTCGCGGACGGACTCATGACCACGACGGGCGCCGTTCCGGCCATCGCGATCCGCACCTGCGCCGCCATCATCGAAAGCGACGAAATCTGCCTGATCCGCCGGGCCCGCCCTGGTGGAGACCAGTACTCACTGCCGGGCGGGCTCCTCCACCCGGACGAGGAAGTGCCTGTTGCGCTCGCCCGCGAACTCAAGGAAGAACTCGATCTCGATGTCACCGCCCTCCCCGACCGTCCCCGATTGCGCTGGGCACAAGACCAGATCACGACACGCCCCGGCAGAACCGGCACATTCCGCCGGCTCCACCTGATCCATCTTCTGCCCCTCCCCCGCCACGTCCGGGCCTCCCTCCCCACAACCGAGCAAGACGCCGAAGACGTCACCAGCGTGGTCTGGGTTCCCCTCGCCCAGGCCGCCCACCGCCACCTCTACCCCGCCATCGGCACCGCGCTCAGTGAGCTGACCGGGCCCACCGACCCGCCCAGCGACATACAACTCCCCCCGATCACCGACCAGACGTACACCTGGCGCTGACCAAACGGGGCGCAGCCACCTGCCCCGCCCCGGGCCTTACACGCCGAGCAGATCCGGCCTCGGTACTGGTGGGCTCGCCTATTCAACTGTCGCCAGTTCCTCGTGGGCCCCACCCTGCTGGTGACCGTGTGCGATCGCCAGCAGGTATCGGCTCCAGGTTCCTCCGCACTGCTGTACCGGCAAAACCACATGCAGGGATGGCCCGTTGGGGGCTGGTGGCAACCCTGCTTCCGGTGGAACATTCGGATGCATGGGGAATAGCCAACGCCGTCAGCCGTGGCCCAGCTTCGTAGCCTTCGTCCATAGCGCCGACGGCGATGTCGTCGAGGCGTCCCTGACTCCACGAAAGGGCTGGACGTACACCAAGGTCCGCCTGACGACGAACCTCGTCGCGCTCCAGATAGTTCTCGATCGTCTGAAAGCCGGAGAAGGCGTACGCGTAGCGGTCCCTGATCCGCCCACGCCACCCCGCCAGATCGTGATCACGAGGAGCACCAACCGGGGCGCCCTTGTGGCCGGGTCGCAGAAGGGTAAGGGTCGGCAGTCGCTGATCGAGCTGGTGACGTCCGCGGTGGAGATGCACCCAGAGACTGAGGCCGGCCGAGAGGCTGAAGAGGTGGCGAAGCGTCGCGAGGCGGAGCGGCGGCAATCGGCGCACGGACCGCAGGACGAACGCACCCCCTCGGTCAGTCTGCGTACGGTTTCCGGTGGCCTGCCAACCTTGAGGCGCCGTAGGTGACGGGGCCGGTTGGCACAGCGGTACAGCTACTTGTGAGCCGACTTCGCATACCAGAACCATGCTTCGGTGAGCGGGCTCTAGCGGCGTTTGGAGAGCTGCACTTCGATGCGCTCACAGTTTACCAGCATGTCCATCAAATGCAGGAAAGGAAGGTAGCAGAGGTCTCCGGGAATCACCCCCTCGTGGACAAAGAGAAGACTGCGGTCGAGAGGATCCTCTTCGATCTTGCCGAATGAATGAGCGCTGTTCCGATCCAGACGGATGTACATCTGGACGGCCTTGTCCCAGGAGATATTTTGCGGACCTCCCTTTCCTGGCATTTCAACCAGCCCGTCGGTGGAGTAGTGACGGCTTCTGGTGATGAATCCGTCCTGCACCTCTTCCAGGGCTCGTGCTGCACGCTCACACAGGGGAAGTGCCACTTCGGCGACCGGTGAAGGCAGTGTCTCACGCAGTCTCTCCAAGACTTTACGGACTTTGCTGGGATTGGTCGCGTTGTCGAACGCGTTCCATCGCATTCCTTCCAGGCAATCGAGCGCATCGTATGCCGCGCGCAGGGCGACACTGTGACTGTTCGAGCGCATGGCCTCGGCTGTGTCACGGTAGAGGCGCCCCAGGCTCGCGATGAAGGCGAGGTGGCGAGTCGGCACATAGAAGCCCTGTTCATCTTTGAAGCCAGCAGGGTCAGTAGCTATGCGGAGGAGCTCAGCGGAGCGTTGCACCCACCAGCTGAGATATGGACCCGTAAGGTCCACGCTTGGGGTGGTCGCGCGCCCCCTTGGGCTATCGAAGCGTGCCATTGGGAGAAGTGCATCGGTGAGGCGGTTGCTTGGCCAATCCGCATCACTCAGCGCCTGGCCAAAAAGCCAGACGCCGCATGCGAGCAAGCGAGCAGCCGCTACACCAAGCACTTTCGGAGACGCTGCGGAGAGCGCTGGAAGTACGAACGTGAGTGCCCCGATAGAAACGTCCTGCGTGAGCCCTTGTGCGACAGGGAAAAGCTTGCCGACTTCTCCGCCTATTGCAGGGAGATCCTCTTTCTGGAAGGCCAGCGAGGTGAGGATGCGTGGGAAGTTGGCCCGGCGAGGCAGGGCGGAGTCACTCAGCACAACTCGAATTTCAGAAGCTGGCCCGTCGAGCAACGTCGCCCGTTCACTCAGGAAGGCTCGCATGACACCGGCCAGTTGTTGTCCGGGAGTGAACATGAACTCGAGTTGGAACTGAGCCGCCAGTGCAGCGGGCGTCTGCTGCTGGCGGACCTTCGCATGGCCAGCCTGAGTGAGGGAGGAGACCTCTATAGGGGTGTCAAACAGTTCAGTCAGCCGCGAAAAGGACGCTGGGTCTGCTGCGCTGGCGCGCTCAGAACGCAGCAACGGTGACTGACTCCGCCGGTAATCCTCCTGCACGCACACGCGCCAACCGCCGTCCGAAGTCCGACGAGCTTCAAGACCCGCATCGTTAGCGAGCGTCCGCAGCTTCGCCGGCTGCAGCTGCGAGGCCGCAAGGTTGATCCATCGACTACTGGTGGTCACGAAGACATCTTGTCTTCACCTTGGCCTGGGCACTAGCGATTTCCTCAGATGTGCCTCACTTGCCTGCCACTGTGTCAGGACGAGGATCAGCGGCAGAGCTTGACACTCCTAGATAATCACCGACGATGCCTCGTACTCGGACATGGTGTTCGGCCTGTTCAAGATCCTCGGCTACAACTTCAGTCCGCGGTTCCGCGACCTGGGCGACCAGCGGTTCTGGCGGGCCACGATGCCCGGCGTCGAGACGGGCACCTACGGCATGGTGGAGGACCTGGCCCGCAACCGTGTGAACCTGAACAAGGTGATCACGCACTGGCCGGAGATGCTGAAGGTCGCCGGTTCCCTGGTCACCAACCAGGTCCGCGCCTACGACCTGCGGTCCTCCACGCCATCGTGCTCTGGAGCACGAAGTACATCGACGCCACCGTCGCCCAGCTCCGCGCCGAAAGCCACGAGATCGGAGACGAGGACATCGCTCGCCTGTCCCCGCTCAAGCACCGCAACCTGAACCTGCTCGGCCGCTACAGCTTCACCGCCAGCACCCCGGCCGCCGGCGCCCTGCGCCCGCTGCACGACCCGGACGGGCCGGAGCTGGACGACGACGGTCAGAACTGACCCGAACGAATCCTCTGGTCCGAGTCAGGACTCGGCGGGCGCTTGTACAGCTCCGTGCCCTGGGGGCGGCCAGCGGCCCAGCCTGGGCATCAGGTTTCGTCGACCAGCTTGAACGTCCAAGCGTACGGATGGCCATCTACGCCGGAGACCAGGGCGGGCAAACCCCGCTCAGAGTCGTAGCCGAGACCCCACGGACTGCCGTCGGCGACGACATTGATGAAGAAGCTGTCAGCCTCCCCGCCTAGCGCGAGCCTCCACCGGCGTGGCTCTTCCAGAAGTTGGGCCCGAACCTTCGTGTGCCGGCTGTCCTGAAAGTCCAGTGGCGGACCGGGATCCGCATATCGTGATCGTCAGCGACGCCGGCTATGACATCACCCGCCTGGCCTGGGTCCTGCGTGACCTGCCCGTCGAACTGGTCGGCAGGGTGCGGTCCGACCGGGTCATGCGGCTGCCGAAGCCGCACCGCCGACCGGGGACGAACGGCCGGCCACCCAAGCACGGTCCGGAGTTCCGCTTCACCGAGCCGGAGACCTGGCCCGAGCCCGCGATCACCACGGTCACGGACACCATCAACTACGGCAAGGCCGAGACCCAGGCGTGGGACCGGGTCCATCCCGGCTCACCCACCGCTCCTCATGGCTCGACCACGAGGGCGAACTACCCTTGGTCGAGGGCACGTTAATGCGACTGAAGGTCGAGCACCTGTCGAAAGACCGGGACGCCCCGCCGGTGTGGCTATGGTCCTCGAAAGCCGGCGCGACCCCGGACGACGTGAACCGATCCTGGCAGGCATTTCTCCGCCGCTTCGACCTGGCATCCGCGCGCTGGGCGGCCGGGTCGTCACCTACCGCCGGGATTCGGAGAACCGGGACGCCCTGGTGGCCGAGATAGCCGCCCGTGACGGCCTGGCCGTCGTCCCCTCGGCGAACTCCCTGCATATCATTGCCGGGGCCGGGACCAGCCCACCAGCCCCGAGGCCGAGATCGGCCTGTACGGCTTCGTCAAGCGCACCAGCTACCGACCCCGGCCTTTCCTACGTCGCCGCACGCGGCAGCCGAATCAACGGGCCTGGCCAGCCTCTCGACAGCAGCTCACCGTGACTGCTGGAGGCCCACCGCGTCCGCCACCGGGATCCTGGCATTGAGCGGACAAACACCGTCGGCGGCTAACCGAGTAGCGGTGGCAATATACCGGCGGTTCCCCGGTTACCGAAACCGGGGAACCGCCGAATACTTGTATATCCACCGCCACTTCCTGACCAGCCGACGAGAGGCAGCACCCGACGAGCACAACTCCAACCGCGAAATCCGCACGGCAGTACCGAGCGTCGCCCCTTCACGCAGCCGCGTAACTGAGTCGGAACAGTTCCTGGGCACGCTCCAGGTCGCCCTCGGTGCGTAGCTGAACCTCCAGGTCGCCCGTGCCGTGGTGACCAAGTCCCGTCACGTCCCGCGTGAATCCAGGCACTAGGTCCACCGCTGCTGGCGCCACCTTCAGGTAAACCACCACTTTGACTTGCTGCGGCGGGATGAGGCACGCGAAGTTTCGGAGCCGCTGATAGGCGCAGTACTGCTTACGCTGGACCCTAGTGACGTTTCCGCCCAGTCCGACGAGAACCTCGTCGACCGCCTGTGCCAGCTCGGACATTGCTCCGCCCTGCTTTCGACGGAGCGGCTCGCCGGCTGCTCGGCGACGTTCCCGTTCACCCTGAGCCGATCGCCCCGTGACGGAAGCCACAGTCTCAAGACTGAAATGATCCCTGCCGAAGTACTGGTAGCGCACGAGATCGATTGACCGTCGGTGCTCCCGGACGGCGTGCGCGTCATAGCGGGTGAAGTCGCCGGCCACACAGATCAGCCGAGGTGCGCTCCACAGGATCTGGGACGCGGCCGTGACCCCGAGCCGGTCGCGAACCAGGTTCCGGAAGACGTCCTTATGATTCACCAGCCAGGCCATGTAGTAGAGGCCCTGGTTGATAACGCCGGCGTCTGTGCCGCGCTTGTACTCAACGATCACGGGTGCGCCGTTCTCATCGAGACCCAGCGAGTCGATACGTCCGCCATCGGCGCATCCAATCACGTACTCACTCGCCAGGAATCGCACCCCGAGCATCGCCTCCATGTGCGCCTCGATAAGGCTCTGCACATCCGCCTCAACGTCGGCAAGACGCGGCATGACCTCAGTCACGCCGCCTCTCGATGTATGGAACAGCTTCACGCCCGACTTCCCCCCTCGGCTAGGAAATCGACAACGTCGAGCAGGGGCAGATTTGTTTCCACACGAGACCACGGGGCCGTGAAGAGAGCGTGTAGACACATCCTGCCCCTGCTCGCTCGACGTGCCGGGCGGCACTCCACCACGTCACGGCGGGCAAACGCGGGCCAACGGCGCCCAAGCCCTCCCCCCGCCCCTCCGGAGCCTCTACGCGGCGTCGAATCCGTCACAGAGCGTTATCAAGCCTGGGTGCCCACCGACCCCGCCTGTCACGCCGTCAGAAGTCGCCGCGATCGCCTGATGATCCGTCAGCTTGTGCGTCAAACGTGCGTCAGAAGGGCCCGTCGTGCGTCGAATATGCGTCAAGATATCGCCCGTAGCGCCCACAGCGCACATAATGCACACTCGATAATACGGCAGGTCAGGCGCCCTTTGCGGCGGGCTCAAGGATCGCGACGCACTCCACATGATGGGTCATCGCGAAACATGTGGAGCGCAAACGCGTGGAAGTAGCCGCAGTTCAGCACCCTACGGCTTACATTCTGGGTAAAATGCTCGCGTGCGCTACGTGCGCTGTGTGCGTTACGTGCGGCTTCTTGACGCACGAGGCACCCAGCTTGCCATTCAAAAATTGGGCCCCAGGCAGACCCCCACGAAACCAGTCCGCCCAGAGCACTCCAGCGGCCGTTAGGGTTCCAGCCGGCCCCGACCCGAGCATGGAAGCCATCGGTCACGCCGTCGTCGAAGGCCGAACGGGCGACACCGCCTCCGCCCGCCAGAAACTCCTGAAGCGGTGGCCGGAGATCGGCGTCACAGGCGACCCGCCGCACCGTTGCTCACTCGCCCAATACCGGGCGGACCTCTATGAAGATCCCGCCCAGGCCATCGCCTGAGCCGTCCGGGCCCTGGACGCTGTTGATGCCGTGACCGAGCGGCGCGTCCAGGGCCACCACGCCAGCCTCCATATCGCCGGCTTCTCCCTCTCCCTCCACCTCAACCTCGCGACACATGTGGAACAGAAGCATGTGGAAGTCGTCGCAGGCCAGCGGCACACATGAGGAAGTCTGAACGAGTTGCCGCGGTGCGTTACGTGCGCGCATCTGACGCACGCCGCTGGCGCGCTGTTCGCCGGACGTCAGGCATACCGTCCACGGGCGCAAGGGTTCGACGTCCGGCGAACAAATGCGTGGACCAACCCGTCACCCTGCGGGCAGGGGTGCTCTCTCACCCGATGGACCACGTGCGGCCCATATCCCGCGGGTCCCGATCCGTGGCGGTGCGAGGGCTGGGTTCGCGTCTCAGGCCGAGAGACATCATGTCGTCACGACTCGGGAACGAGGAAGGTCAGGCCCGAGGCAGTCTCCTCGATCAGGGGGGCGAGGGCTGCGTTGAACGGGTCAACGTACTGAGCCGTGAGGTGGCGTTGAAAGGCGGCCTCGTCCTGATACGTCTCGAAGATGAGGTAGGCACGTGGGCTGGAGGCGTTGGTGTAGACATCGAAGGACAGGTTGCCAACCTCCTTGCGCACTGTCTGGGCGTACTCCCGCAGGAGGTGTGCGACCTCGTCCTCCGCTCCTTCGCAGGCGGTGAACTCGGCGAGCAGGGTCTTCTTCACGTTCGGGCCTTTGCGATCGGGGTCACTCGCGTCACGTCCGAGAGGATTCAAGGTGCCAGACGCGAGCGTGGTCCAGCTTCACTGAGCCGTTCTCGGCGAAGACCTCCGCTCCCTGGCTGGAAGGGTCGGGGAAGATCTGGTCCGTGATCACCGCTTCGCCGTTGCCGCCGAAGACCTCGACGGATGACCAGTCGACGACGATCCGCAGCTTCACCTTTCCGTTCACGGCGTGCAGGGGCGCCCGCTGGACGCCGGCGAAGGTGTCGCTGAAGTCCACGGCGCCGGATCGGGTCCGGTCGACGTACAGCTCCTGCGTCATGGTGTCGTATCCGATGACGGTCTCCTCTCCACCGGCGCCGGTGCGCACCTTGATGCCGAACCGTTCGGCGTCCTTGAGGGAGAAGGCCGCCTCGATGTCGAGGGCTTTGCCCCTGGCCGCGCCGCGGACCAGGGGCTGTGACGTGCTGGTCACCGTGGTGCCGGCCGACACTGCCGGGCGCCCCTCTCGCAGGGAGGCCAAGCTCCTCACCGGCTCACTGGTCAGCTTGATCCGGCCGTCCACGGTGCGCAGGGCCATCTGGCGGGGGATGCTCTGCGCACCGCGCCAGGGGGAGGTGGGAAGGGAACCGCTGTAGTCCCAGTTGTTCATCCAGCCGATCATGTTCCGCTTGTCGCCCGGTGCGTTCTCCCAGGACACGGCCGCGTAGTAGTCCTTGCCGTAGTCGGCCCAGTCGGCGCGCTGCACGGCGGACTTGGCGGGTGTTGGCGCGGCGGTGAACTGGTCGGCCATGATCTGGCCCCAGCCGCTGGTGTTCATGTCGACGATCTGGATCTGTGCCCTCTTGCCGGCGTACGGGCGCATGTCGATGGAGGCCCAGTCCAGCGTCTCGCTGTTGGAGCCGGTGGCGCTGCCGACGACCTTGCCGTCGACGACCAGGTTGACCGCCGTCTCCCGGGAGATGGGCTGGGCCCGGATGTCGGAGAGCACGATGTGGTCGACGTTGATGTGGCCCCAACCGCTGGTGTTCTCGTCGACAATCTTGATCTGCGCCTGCTTGCCGATGAGTTCGCGGACATCCCAGGCGTCCCAGTTGAGTGCCTCGCCGTCGTGTCCGGTGGCGCTGCGCACCGCCTTGCCGTCGACGAGGAGTTCGACGGCGGTGGGCGCGGCCTGGCTCGCAGGATGGTTGCCGCCGCCGATGAGGAAGTTGACGTAGTCCTTGTCGATGGTAAATTCCGGCGAGGTGAGGCTGCCGGTCGAGCCGTCGCCGTTGAGGAACGAGTTGGCCAGACCACTGCCGAGAAAGCCGGTGACCTCCTGCTGGCCGGCGTGGCTACCGGTGGCCGGGGCGGCTCCGAAGGCGTCGCCCGTGACCGTCCAGTTGTCGTAGGTGCCGTCTTCGAAGTCGGTGAGGATCGTTCCCTCCGGCACGGGCCCCCGTTCCTGCACGGTGCCCGCCTGGTGGGGATGGCGTCCACCGGCGACCTTGAAGTTGAGGTACGGGCTGTCGACGGTGAAGGGCGGGGAGGACAGGATGCCGGTGCCGGCGTCGCCCGCGTGGAAGCTGTTAGCGAAGCTCTTGCCCTCGAAGTCGCTGACGGGTCCCTGCCCGGTCAGCGCCCCGGCCGTGGGTCCCTGGCCGAATGCGTTGCCAGTGGCTGTCCATGTACCGAAGTCGGGGTTCTCGAAGTCCTGCATGACGGTGCCGGTGGGCGGGGTGTAGGAGCCCTTGTCGTCGGCGGTGAACTTCGTGCCGTCGAAATCACCGACGAAGTACTGGGCGCCCGAGCCGCCGGCGATGCCGCCGGGGTTGATGTTGACGACGAGGACCCATTTGATCTTCGTTTTGTTCCCGTCGACCGCGAGGGGGAACAGGTCGGGGCATTCCCATACGCCGCCCGTCGCACCGGCTGGCCCGAACTCGCTGAGCAGGTCCCAGTTCTTGAGATTCTTCGAGGAGTAGAACTGCACCTTGTGCTCGGTGGAGAGGGACACCGTCATCAGCCAGGTCTTGGTCGGGGCGTACCACTGGACCTTGGGGTCGCGGAATTCCTTGGAGCCGAAGTCGATGACGGGATTGCCGTCGTACTTGGTGAACGTACGTCCGCGGTCGTTGCTGTAGGCGAGCGACTGGGCCTGGGTGCCGGTGCTCTTGTCGTAGCTGGTGTAGATCGCCACCATGGGCGGGTTCTTCTTCGTTCCGAAGCCGGTGGTGTTGTTCCAGTCGATGACCGCGCTGCCGGAGAACACCATCTCCTTGTCGTCATGGGAGAGGGCGAGTGGCAGCTCCTCCCAGTGCATGAGGTCGGTGCTCACCGCGTGTCCCCAGGACATGTCGCCCCAGGAGTTGCCGCTGGGGTTGTACTGGTAGAAGAGGTGGTACTCGCCCTTGTAGTACACCAGTCCGTTGGGGTCGTTCATCCAGTTCTTCTGCGGCGTGTAGTGGAACTGGGGCCGGTAGGTCTCGGTGAACGGCCGGGTTCCGGCGGCGACGGCCTGAGGCGCCAACAGGGCGGCGGACACGGCGCAGACGGTCGCCGTCGCGGCGATCATCCGTGTGCGGGCATGCCGGGGTACGCGTCTTGAGGTCATGGTGTCTCCTGGGCTGCGGCCCTTTCCGCGGCCGGGTGGTTCCCGGCGCGGGGAGGGAACTAAAGGGAGTACTGCCGGCGCTGTGACAGCGCGTCGGCGAATGTCATCGTTGACTTATGTCAGCGATGACATCTGGTGCGGCCGATGATGGACACATTCCGGCCGACGCGTCAACGGCTGGGACGCCTTTCCGTCGCTCGAACGGACCGCCTATCACGCGATGATCCGCGAGGCGCGCTGCGGCAGTTGGCTCAGCCACGGAGGGTTCGGACCGGCGACCGAGCAGGTCAAGGCCGCGACATGGGCGGCGAACCGACAGGCTTCCGCCACCGCGCCCAGACGGAGATCGGTCAGCCGCCCCCCGAGGAGTCCACGTGCGCCCAGATGGTGCAGCAGACCCGCAGTGAAGGAGTCACCCGCCCCGATCGTGTCGACGACCCGCGTCGCCACGCCCGGCACATGCATCCGCTCGCCGTCCAGCGAGACAAAAGCACCATCTGAGCCACGCGTGACCACGACGAGCCGTGCTCCGGCAGCGTGCCAGACGTCGCACGCCTGCTCCAGGGGCACTTCTGGCAGAAGGAGCCCGAGGTCTTCCTCACTCAGCCGCAATATGTCCGCGAGGTCGCACCACTGCCGCAGTTTCACGCGGTAGGACTCGGGACGCACCAGCAGCGGCCGGACGTTGGGATCAATACTGATGGTGGCTTGGGGCGAGGCAGTCGCCAGGAACTCCTCCACCGCCGCCGCCCCGGGCTCCCGGATCAGAGCGAGCGAACCCGCGTGCAGACAGGCGGTGGAAGACAGGTCCACACCGGCCAGTTCAGCGCTCGACCACTGCCAGTCGGCCGTGCCTTGCGCGTGGAACGCATACATGGCCTGCCCCTGGGCATCCAGCTCCGCCACCGCCAACGTGCTCGGCTCCGACGCCACGACGGCCTGCGACAGATCCACCCCTGAAGCCTCCAGGTGAGCACGGAACAGCCGGCCGAAGACATCCCCGGACAGCCGCGCGAGGAAACGGGACGGAGTACCCAGCCGCGCCAGGGCCACGGCCGTGTTCGCCGGTCCACCACCAGGCAGTACGTGGAGGTCCAGCTCGTTCGGAGCGCTTGCGGGCCGGGTGAACGCGTCTGCGACGCATTCACCCAGGACTGTGATCTGACGCGGGCTCATGGACTGCTCTTCTCTGACGAACGGACGGGCAAACCAGGTACGCCGCGACACGGACGTTGCGGCCGCGGGTGACCGACGGGCTGGGGACGTTGCCGATTTGTAACAGCGGCAAGGCATTGACGTGCCCGGGAGACGGAGTCCATCATCCTCGGCAAGCAGTGTCAACGATGACATAAGTCAACGATGACACCGCGGACGGCACGCTTCGTTGCCAGCAACCCGCACGCGATTCCGCAGGAGCCCTTCATGTCTCGCCCCACTCGTCCGACCCCCTCCCTGATCAGAGCCGCCGCATGCCTGGGCATCGCGGCCCTCACCCTGACGGCCTGCGGATCCGGTTCCGGATCGGATTCCGCCGGCTCCGGCTCGGGCAGCGTCAAGGTCGGCCTGATCACCAAGACCGACACCAACCCGTTCTTCGTGAAGATGAAGGAGGGGGCAGAGAAGGCCGCCAAGGACAGCGGTGCGCAACTGATCACCTCAGCGGGCAAGTTCGACGGGGACAACGCCGGACAGGTCACCGCGATCGAGAACATGGTCGCCGCCGGGGTGAAGGGCATCCTTATCACCCCCAGCGACTCCAAGGCCATCGTGCCTGCCCTTGAGAAGGCCCGTGCCAAGGGGATTCTGGTCATCGCCCTCGACTCCCCGACCGACCCCCAGAGCGCGGTCGACGCCCTCTTCGCCACCGACAACCTCAGGGCCGGGGAACTGATCGGCTCCTACGCCAAAGCCTCCATGAAGGGCAGGACGGCCAAGATCGCCACCCTCGACCTGGCTCCGGGCGTCGCCGTCGGTGTCCAGCGGCACAACGGCTTCCTCAAGGGCTTCGGCATCGGCGAGAAGGACCCCGCCATCGTCTGCTCCCAGGACACCGGAGGCGACCAGGCCAAGGGCCAGACCGCGATGGAGAACTGCCTGCAAAAGGCGCCCGGCATCAACGTCGTCTACACCATCAACGAGCCGGCCGCCCTCGGCGCGTACACCGCGCTGAAGGCAAAGGGCCGGGACAAGGACGTCCTGATCGTCTCCGTCGACGGCGGCTGCACCGGGACGCAGGCGGTCAAGGACGGCAAGATCGCCGCGACCTCCCAGCAGTACCCGCTGAAGATGGCGGCCGAAGGCGTCGGGGCCGTCGTGAAGTATGCCAAGGACGGCAAGAAGGCCAGCGGTTACACCGACACCGGCGTCAGGCTGATCACCGACAAGGCGCAGGCGGGGGTCGCGTCGAAGGACACCGAGTACGGCCTGGCCAACTGCTGGGGATGAGTCGCCCGCCTACCAGGCAGCCGCCGCCGAACCCCATGGGCGAGGTGGCCGGCCCTGCTCCGGCCGGGGACGGCCGCCCCCGTATGTCCTCCCCCGAGGACCTCTGCTTTTCCGACAAGGACTTCGCATGACAGCCACCACCGCGCCGTACGCCGATCTCGACACGCCGAGCACGGCCCGCAGACTCCTCACCGCACCGACCACTGGCCCTCTGGCCGCGCTCCTTCTCGCCTGTGTGTTCTTCTCCCTGTCGACGGACCAGTTCCTCACGGGCGGAAACTTCTCGCTGGTCGTACAGCAGGTCATGGTCGTCGGCACCCTCGCCATCGGCCAGACCCTGATCATTCTCACAGCCGGCATCGACCTGTCGTGCGGTGCCGTGATGGCGTTCGGCAGCATCGTGATCGCCAAGATGGCAGCCGAAGGCACCCTGCCCCCACTCCTCGCCATCACCGCGGGTCTCGTCGTCTGCGGCGGCTTCGGCCTTCTCAACGGGCTCCTGGTCCAGAAGATCCCGCTACCGCCGTTCATCGTGACGCTCGGCATGCTCAACGTGGCGTTCGCCCTGACGCACATCTACTCCGAAGAGCAGACCGTCACCAGCCTGCCCGGCCCGCTGACCGCGCTAGGAGAGACCTTCCCGCTCGGCGGCACGGACATCACCTACGGCTCGCTGCTCACCATCGCCCTCTTCCTGCTTCTGGCCTATGCCCTCAGCAGCACCGGATGGGGCCGGCATGTGTACGCCCTGGGCAACAGCCAGGAGGCCGCACGCCTCAACGGCATCCGCACCTCCCGTCTGACCATCGGCATCTACACCGTCGCCGGCGTCCTGTACGGTCTCGCCGCCCTGCTGCTCATCTCGCGCACCGGGGTGGGCGACCCTCAGGCGGGACAGACCGAGAACCTCGACAGCATCACCGCTGTGGTCCTCGGTGGGACCAGTCTCTTCGGTGGGCGCGGTTCGGTCCTGGGCACCTTCATCGGTGTCCTCATCGTCGGTGTCTTCCGCAACGGCCTCCAGTTGATGGGTGTGGCCTCGATCTACCAGACCCTGATCACCGGGATCCTCGTGATCCTCGCGGTGACCGTCGACCAGATGTCCCGGAGGAAGACCCGATGACCACGACCACTCCCACCCCTGTTCTCCAGGCCCGCGGTCTGGTCAAGCGCTACGGACAGGTCACCGCCATCGACGGCGCCGACTTCGACCTGATGCCCGGCGAGGTCCTCGCGGTCATCGGCGACAACGGGGCCGGCAAGACCAGCCTGATCAAGGCGCTCACCGGCGCGGTGACACCGGACGCGGGCGAAATCCGCCTCAACGGCGAAGTCATCCGGTTCACAGGGCCGCAGAGCGCGCGTGCCCACGGCATCGAGACCGTCTACCAGGACCTGGCGGTGGCCGCTTCGATGGACATCGCCTCGAACATGTTCCTGGGGCGTGAACTGCGCAGGCCCGGGGTCCTCGGCAGCGCCTTCCGCATGCTGGACAAGAAGCGCATGCGCCAACAGGCCGCAGAGCACATGGCCGACCTCAAGATCGGACTGCGGTCGCTGACACAGGCGGTCGAAACCCTTTCCGGCGGGCAGCGGCAAGCCGTGGCCGTCGCACGTTCCGTCGCCTGGGCGCGCAGCGTCGTCGTCATGGACGAGCCCACCGCTGCCCTCGGCGTCAAGGAATCGGGGCAGGTCCTCGACCTGATCCGCCGCGTCCGCGACAAGGGCATGCCCGTCATCCTGATCAGCCACAACATGCCACACGTCTTCGAGATCGCCGACCGGATCCACGTCCACCGGCTGGGCCGTCGCGCCGCCGTGATCAAGCCCTCCGACCACACCATGGCCGAGGTCGTCGCCATTATGACCGGCGCGCTGGTCCTCGATGAGGCTGGAGGTACTGTCGTAGCGGATTCCGAGGCCGCCGAGGCGGCAGGGGTCCAGGCCACCTGACACGCGAAGAATCACTCACGGGTTCCGGCCGAGGCCGCGGCCGGAACCGACGAGCGCAGGGAGACTCCCGCTTCATGGCAGCGAACCGCCGCCCCACCCTGGCCGACGTCGCCCGTGAAGTAGGCGTCAGCGCCAAGACGGTTTCCCGGGTGCTCAACGAGGACGGCCCCGCCTCGGCCCGGACCAGGGAACAGGTTCTGGCCGCTGTGGCCAAACTCGGCTTCCAGCCGAACCTCATGGCCCGGAATATCCGAGTCGGAGGACCCGACACGACCATCGGGCTGGTCGTTCCCGACCTCGGGAACCCTTTTTTCGGCGCAGTGGCCGGTGGCATCGAGGACGTCGTGCGGGACCGCGGCCTGACCCTGCTCATGGGGTCGTCCGCGGACGAACCCACGCGTGAAAGGGGGTTGACCGACACGTTCCTCGCCCGGCGCATCAGCATCCTGATGGTCATCCCTTCCGTCGGCTCCGACCACTCCCACCTGCGGAGCCATCGGAGCACGGGGCTGCCCGTCGTCTTCATCGACCGGCCGGGAGCCGGGCTGACCACGGACAGCGTCGTGAGTTCCAACCTCGCGGGGGCACACGAGGGTGTCGCGCACCTGATCGCCCACGGCCACCGCCGCATCGGCTTCGTCGGTGACCTCCCCACCCACCTCTACACCCGCCGTGAACGCCTCGCCGGATACCGCTCGGCCCTGGCGGAAGCCGGCCTCCACCAAGACCGCTCCCTGGTCATCAACGCCCACGACCAGAACAGCGCCTCTGTCTGCACCTCCCGCCTGCTGGAGCTGGAGAGTCCCCCCACCGCTCTGTTCGCCGGCAACAACATCGTCGCGCTGGGAGTGGTCGCCGAGCTGGCCCGCCTCAAGCGGAAGGATGTCGCCGTGGTTGCCTTCGACGACGTGCCACTCGCCGAGGCCCTCGAACCCGCCCTGACCGTCGTGGCCCAAGACCCTGAAGAGATCGGCCGCAAGGCGGCGGAGACCGCCCTGGCACGGCTGGACGGCGACCGTTCCCGCGCCCGCACCATCACTGTCCCCACCCGGCTGATCGTCCGAGGCTCGGGAGAGCTCACGGCCTCGTAGGCACAGGAGGACAGAGACGGTGCGGGCCGGCACGCCTGTCCACCCGGATTCCCTCCACGTCTGTGATCCGCGTCGTGGCTGTCGCAGCGTCGCACGCTGAGACAGGGCGGGACTGCGGTGAAGAAATCCGGTCAGGCGTGCCCTGTCAGGCAGGGACTCAGTCGATCGGCGCCCGCCCCCGGCCCGTGAGGGTCGGCTCTCCCAGGGCGCCCGTCTGGGTCAGGTCCCAGGCTTCGACCGCGAATTCACTGCGCAGCGTGCCCGTCGTACGCACCTGGAGCCGCCACGGCCCTTCACCCAGTGGGTAGAAGCGCAGAGTGAGGACCTGCCCGTCGGCCAAGTAGATCTCGGCTATCGAGTGGTCCACGATCACGCGCAGTTCAACGGGATTGCCGGGGCGCTTCATCGCCGGGAAGGGCAGGGTGTACGAGCCTCCCCGGGCTCGTGTGTCGAGCGACGCGTGGCTGCGGTCGACGGTGAGGTGTCCGACCGCGGGGTCGAGACGGATATCGAGGTACTCGGAGCCGTCGGCGGACGTGATCAGCCGCAGCCCGCTCGTCCCCGTGGCGTCGGGAACAAAGGCGGCGGTCAGGTCGAAGGCAGGGCTGACCTGACCGAGCTCGACCGCCTCGGAGTGCGTGACGTGTCCCGTTCGATGAAGCGCGCGCGCACCTCGCAGAGCAAGCACTTCGCGAGCGGGGCGTTGGGCGACCGTTCCCTTCCCCGTGAGACTCACCTCACGGGGAAGGGTGAGAACACCGGCCCAGCCCGCCTCACGCGCCCAGGCATCATCGCGAGCCTCCCACACCCACGCCCACAGCAACCACCGGTCGTCCCCGGGGGCCCTGAGCAACGCGGGGGCGTAGAAGTCAGGGCCGTGGTCCAGAGGGACAGGGGGCGAATCCGCCGCGAAGTGACCGTCCTTCTCGCAACCGGTGTGGACGGTGGTGTGACTGGGGCCGTTCTGCGGGGTCCAGTCGCTGACGATCAAAGCATTGCGGTCGCCGAACGTCGCGTACTGCGGGCACTCCCAGCCGATCGGGCCGGTGCCGGCCGCGGGGTCGCCGGTGTGGAAGGGGCCGAGGTACGCCCAGTTCTCCAGGTCGTCCGACTCGTACAGCAACGCCGCGGCGCGGCCGTCGTCGAGGGCGGAGCCGACCAGCATCCGCCAGCGGTCACCCTGCCGCCAGACGTAGGGGTCCCGGTACATGGTGGTGCCGGCAGGAGGCTGAGGGATGAGGAGTTGGGGGCGTTTGACCCAGGTGTGGCCGTCGTCCTGTGACTCGGCGGTGGTGATGGGCTGCCACCAGCGGTCGTTTCGATGGGCTGAGTAGAAGGCCACCATGCGGTCATCGACGGAGACGGCGTTGCCCGAGAAGCAGCCGTCGGCGTCGTAACCGTCGGGCGTGGGTGCGAGGGCGACCGGGAGGGGCTCCCAGTTGATCAGATCGGGGCTTCGGAAGTGGCCCCAGTGCACGTTCGAGTGGTCTGGTCCGTGCGGGTTGTACTGGAAGAACACGTGATACTGACCGTTATGGAAGACCAGCCCGTTGGGATCGTTGATCCAGTTGCGGGGCGGTCGCAGATGTACGGCCGGGAGGTGGGGGTCGGAAGGCGACGCGGACACGCAGGGCCTTTCTCGGGGTGCGCAGAGCACACGGAAGTCGTCGGGAAGAGGGCGAGCGGCTTGGTCATGCCGCGGATCAGCCCTTGACGCCGCTGGAGGCGATGCTGTTGACGAAGGAACGCTGGAAGGCCACGAAGAGCGCCAGGATCGGCACGGTGATCATGGAGGAGTACGCCATGATCTGGCCCCATCCCACGTTCAGCTGGAAGAAGTAGGAGATACCCACCATCACCGGCCGCAGTTCCTCGCTCTGCACGACCATCAGCGGCCAGAGGTAGGAGTTCCAGGCCGGCAGGAAGGTCAGGATCGCCACGGTGGCGACGGCCGGCCCGGACAGCGGCATGACGATGCGGCGGTAGATGGTGAACCAGCCGGCGCCGTCCACGATGGCGGCCTCGTCCAGTTCCTTGGGGATGCTCTGGAAGTACTGGTGGAAGAAGAAGACGGAGAATGCGTTGGCGACGAACGGCAGGATCTGCACCTGGTAGGTGTCCATCCAGCCGGTGCTCCACTCCAGGTGGAATCCGTTGACGTTCAGCAACGGAAGCTGGTTGACCCACCACACCAGCGGCAGTGCGAAGGTCTCGAACGGCACGATGAGAGTGGCGATGATCGCGGTCAGGACGAGCTTGCGGCCGGGCCACCGCATCCGTGACAGGGCGAAGGCGGCCAAGCTGTTGACGACGATGCCGCACACCACGGTGATCGAGGAGATCAGCACGGAGTTCAGCAGGAACCGTGCTGCCGGGACCCGCTCGAACACGGCTGTGTAGTTGTCCAGCGACAGTGCCCCGACCGGCAGGAAGGCGCGCAGGGAGTCCAGGTCTCCGAAGATCTGGTCGTCCGGCTTGAACGACGAGACGAACATGAAGACGAGTGGCAGTGCGAAGACCAGGGCCAGGACGATGCGGCTGGTGTGACCGCCGAGGTACTTGAGGAAGGAAGTCATGTCAGTCCTTCTCCCGGGTCAGGAAACGCTGGACGAGGGACACGCTCAGTACGAGCACGAAGAAGATCAGCGAGACAGCCGCCGCGTAGGCGGTCTGCTGCTGGTCGTAGCCGCTGTGCACCGCCTGGTAGACGACGGTGGTGGTGGAGTCGAGGGGGCCGCCCTGCGTCATCACCCTGATCTGGGTGAAGAGACTGAGCGCCGCGATCGTGATGGTGACGAGCACGAACGTGCGGGTGGCGCGCAGGCCAGGCCAGGTGACGTGGAGGAAGCGGTGCCAGCGAGTGGCTCCGTCGAGATCCGCCGCCTCGTACAACTCGGCGGGGATGGTCTGCAGCCCGGCCAGCCAGATGATCATGTGGAAGCCGACGCCCTGCCACACCGACATCAGGATGATGGCGGGCATCGCGGTGGCCGGGTCGCCCAGCCAGTCCGGCCCCTGGACATGGCCGAAGGTGAGCGTGGAGAGGACGTGGTTGACCAGTCCGTCCTCCCGGTACAGGAAGGTCCACAGGAGCGACACTACGACCATGGAAGTCACGACCGGCAGGAAGTACACGGTACGGAAGAAGTTGACGCCCCGGACCTTGGCGTTGACCAGCAGGGCCAGCACCAGGGCGAGCCCGGCCTGGAGGGGGACGACAACGGCGGCGAAGTAGGCCGTGTTGCGCAAGGACTTGTAGAAGGTCGGGTCCTGGAAGAGCAGGGTGAAGTTCCTCAGGCCCACGAAGCGGGCCGGAGTGGGTGAGACGAGTTTCGCGTCGGTGAACGCCAGGGTGAAGGCCAGAGCGACCGGTACGACGAGGAAGACGATCAGTAGCACGACGGCCGGGGTGGCCATGCCGAAGGCGGTGAGGCTCTCGCGGCGGCGGGCGTTGGTCGTTCGGGTTCGCCGGACCGGACGCAGCCGCTCGTGGGCTGCGAACATGGTGGGCACGGTATCTCCAGGGGTCGGCCCGGTTCGGACGGCGCAGTGGCGCCCGAACCGGACCGGACGGGTCAGTTGGAGTAGTAGTTGTTCGTCTTCAGGTTGTTGTCGATGCTCTTCGCGGTCTGGCCGAGAGCGTCCTTCGGGTCGGCGCCGGCCAAGATGTCCTTGGTCGCCTTCTCGAACTCGGTGGATATGTAGGGATAGGCCGGGGTCGCGGGGCGCACCATGGCGTACTTGCGCGCGAAGTCGACGAGCACGTCGAACTTGCCGCCCGGCTGGTAGTCCGCGATCTGCTGCGCGGCGGCGTCGGTGGCGGGGATGGTGCTGGTGGCCTTGGCGTAGTCGACGAAGTACTTCGTCTGGCGGGAGAACTTCAGCCACGCCTGCGCGCCGGCCTTGTTGGAGCAGGTGGAGCTCATCCCCCACTGCCAGGACGCGCCACCGATCTTGGGCCCGTCACCGAAGTCCACCGGCGGGATAATCGCCAGGTCGTCGCCGAGCTTCTCGGCGTTCTTCGCGGCATTCCAGCTGCCGTCCCACTGAATGGCGCTCTTGCCGGCAAGGAAGTCCTTGTTGGGGTCGGCTCCGGACTTCTTCGCCATGTAGCCCTTGGCCACCAGAGAATGGAACCAGGTCGCCCACTCCACGGCCTTCTCACCATCGAGCGTCCCCGAGGCAGTCTTGTAGTCGCCCCGGTCGATCAGGTCCCCACCGAAGCTCTGCAACTGCGGGGAGTAGCCGTAGGACCACCACTCGCCGGTGCCGCCTGTGCCCATCTCCAGCGGGTAGTCGAACTTTCCGCTTTTCTTGAGCTTGGCGAGCGCCGCGTCGAACTCGTCCTTGGTCCAGGGCCTGTCCATGGTGGGGACACGGACGCCGTTCGCGTTCAGTACGGACTTGCGGGCGAAAAAGGCAAGCGAGACGTCGTAGAAGCCGAACGCGTAGAGCTTGTCGTTGTACCGTCCGACGGTGCTGTCCAGTTGGCCGAGGACGGGCACTTCGCTGCCGGAGACGTCGATCGGGTCCAGATAGCCGCCCCACGCCCAGTTCGCCACATTGGGGCCGTCCACGTCGAGCAAGCAGGGCAGCTTATGGGCAGAGGCCGCCGCGACGACCGAGTTGTTGTAGTCGCTCTGCGGGAACGCCTGCAGTTTGACCTTGTACTTGTCCTGGGAGCCGTTGAAGTCCTTGATGATCTTCTTCACGACATCGAGTTCCACCGAGTTGCCGGCGTTGTGCGTCCAGAGGGTGAGCGTGTCACCACTGGCACCGGACGTGCTTGCGCTGCCGGAGATGCATCCGGCGACCAGTGCGGTCGCCGCTGTGACGGCTACACTGGCAGCAGCGAGGCGTCGTGTTCTGAACAACATGAGGTTCCTCCATCTCACTGAGACGGGTCTTGCAGGACCCGCCCTCGGCGACCGGTTACGACGGTCGCTGTTCTTGGTGGCCGTCCCGCCACCCGCCCGGACTCATCGGTGCGGGCGGCGGGACGACTGTCTTCGGTGCCGGCATCAGCCACGGGTGGGTGCGGCGAGGGAGGCGCGGCTCTGCAGCGGCATGGGCACGCGGTGCACCACTGGTTCGAGCGGGCCGGGGCGGAGAATCAGCTCCATCGCGAGGTGTCCGAGCCGATGGTGCGGCAGCCGTAGCGTGGTGAGCGCCGGACGCAGCACGGAGGCGATGTCCTGGTCGTCGAAAGAGATGACCGACACATCACCGGGCACCGACAGACCTGCCTCGCCGAGCGCCTGGTAGGCGCCGAAGGACACCCGATCGGCCAGGCACACCAAGGCTCGGGGCCGGTGGCCCGCTGCCAGCAGGGCGGACACCTCACGGTGTCCGTCGAGTGTGTCCCAGTCGCACTCGACGACGCCTTCCAGCCGCGCCCCGCCCTCGCGCAGAACCTCCTCCAGACCGCGCATGCGCTCGTTACCGGCGATGATTCCCTCAGGGGTGGCCGGAACAGCCTGGTGGCCGCCGATCGCCCAGATGCCCTCACTGTGACCAGCCGCGAGCAGCGCCCGGGCCGCATCCCGCCCGGCCTCGAACTCGTCCGGGACGACGGAGGGTGCGTCGAAGTCGGGGGCCAAACAGTTCAGCAGGACCACGCGGCGCCCGAACAGCTCCTTGGGAGGGGTCACGTACCGGGTGAACATGGACGCGTAGACGACAGCGTCGACCTGCCGGTCCAGCAGGGCGTGGACCAGAGACGACTCGGCGGCACGATCACCGCCCGCCTCGGTGATGAACAACAGGTGCTCCCGCTCCCGAGCAGCCTCCATAGCCCCGCGGATCACTTCGCCGGCGAACGGTGTCGTGGTGATCCGGTCCGAAACGAGCCCGATCGTCTGGGTGGACTTCGTCCGCAGACTGCGCGCAGTGACGTTCGGGCGATAGCCCAGATCCCGGGCAGCCGCCAGGACGCGCTCGCGGGAGGCATCGGAGATACGCATGTCGGTCCGGCCGGAGAGGGCGAACGACGCGGTCGTCGGCGAGACGCCCGCTTTGCGGGCAACGTCGGCCATGGTCACGCGACGTTCGGACATCAGAGGATCAGCCCCGTTCAGCTAAATCGGATTAGCAAGGTGTGACGAGATTGCTCCACCCGTCATGCGCTGTCAACACCCCGGACATCTCACCTACATAACGACGGCCTTATGTGCCGTTTTAGGTGCCTACAAGGGGTGAGAAATCGAGTTCCGTCTGCGTTAGCTCTTGCTTTAGCGGCTGCGGCGCACGAACCATGCCGACCCATGACCTAAATCGAATTGGCGAACCGTCAGGTGACGGTCGGTCACACGTTCGCACCTCCCGTGCACACAACACGGCCATGGCCGAAGACGCAGCACCGTCGCCGATGCCGGCACCCCCGGCGATACCTGTAACTCCCCGCCACTTACCCGCTGCCCACGGACCGTGTCGCGTCCGGGGTCGGCGCCCCGTTCCACCCGCTCACCCCAACCCCACACCACCGGAGGTTCGTATGCGAACCCGCTTCCCAGGGAAACCTGCGACAACGAGCAGAAGCAACGTGCTACGCCTGCTGCTCGCGCTCACAATCTGTCTCGGTCTGACATCACCCCTGATGTCGGAGCCCGCCAGCGCACGCGAGACCGCCCTGTCCAACCCCGGCTTCGAAACCGGCGACCTCAGCGGCTGGACCACCACCGGAACAGCCTTCAGCGGGGCCGTCACTGACGAGCCGGGTTGGGGGTGGGGATGCTGCTTCAACCAGGAAGGCACCCACCACCTGTGGGGATTCGCCGCCGGCGGCGACGACGCCACCGGCACCGTCACGTCCCAACCCTTTACCGTGACCGGTACGGGAATGATCAGCGCCCTGGTCTCCGGCGGCCGTAATGAAGCCCAGCTGTACGTCGCACTGACCACCCTGGACGGAACCGTCCTCCACAAAGCCACCGGCACGGACGACGAGGCGTACCACCGTGTTACCTGGGACGCCCGCGACCACCTCGGCGAGCAACTGCGCATCACCGCGATCGACCAGGCCACCGGGGGCTGGGGCCACATCAACCTAGACGACGTGCGCGTCGGAATCGACAAGGCACCCACCCCTGCCGAGGAAGGGCTTGCCGCCTACTGGGACTTCGCCGAGGGCCGGGGAACGACGACCACGGAACGGATCAGCCAGGCCGCGGACCCCATCAGCTACGTCTTCAACGACGCGGTGTACAAGCCGGACAGCGCCCCCCTGTGGCGCACCGGACGCCAGGAGGAAGGCGTCCTGTCGGGCGCTCTCCTGTTCGACGGATACTCGACCTGGGTCACCCGGGCCGCCTCACAAACGCAGATCCCCGCCGACGGCATGACCGTCGAGGGGTGGGTCGCACCGCGGGCCTTCGAATGGGGCGACGACGGCAAGCCCTCCGCCGTTGTCAATCAGCAGGACAAGGCCGCGCGCCGCGGCTTCTCCCTGGGCGTCGGCCGGCACGGAGTATGGGAGTTCGGCGTGGGCACCGGGGATGCCTGGTATGAGACAAAGGTACCCAAGTCCGCGGCTCTGGCCGCTGGGAAGTGGGCCCACCTTGCCGCGGTATTCGCACCTGGCGAAGGCGCCATCAGGCTGTACCTGAATGGAGAGCAGGTCGCCCAGACCGCCATCCCCACGAGTGCCCGGATGGCCAAGGCGGACCTCCCGTTGATCATCGGGCGCCACAACCAGCCCACCATCATCAACGGCACCTTCGCCGTGAACATGTTCAACGGTCTCGTCGACGAGGTGAAGGTCCACACCGGCCCGCTCACCGCCGCCGCGGTCGCCACGAGCCATCAGCAGGACCTCCAGACATTCAGCGGCGGCAGCATCCCGGAGGCGCGTATGGCCATGGACCGCTCGCGCTATGACGGTGACCGCTACCGTCCCGGCTATCACTTCACCGCTCCCAACCACTGGATGAACGAACCGCACGCCCCCATCCAGGTCAACGGCAAGTACCACCTCTTCTACCAGCACAACCCCCACGGCCCCTACTGGCACAACATCGGCTGGGGGCACGCGATCAGTGAGGACCTGGTCCACTGGCGGGACCTGCCCGTCGCCCTCGCCCCCACCGCCGACAGTGTGGCGCCCGACGGTGTCTGGTCCGGTGACTCGACGCTCGACGAGAACGGCGTCCCCGTCCTGCTGTTCACGGCAGGCAACGACTCCCAGCGCCCCAATCAGGCCACCGGGCTCGCACGCCCTGTCGATCCCAGCGACCCCGACCTGGTCGAGTGGAAGATGCACCCGACCCTGGTCACCAGCCAGAAGGCCGATCTGAACGTCGGTGACGGACGGAAGGTCCGCTTCGGCGACTTCCGTGACCCATTCGTCTGGAAGGAGGGGGACACCTGGTTCCAGCTGATGGGCTCAGGTGTCCAGACCACGTCCGGCACCGACGTTGGCGGCACCGCTCTCCTGTACACCTCCACGAACCTCACCGACTGGTCTTACTCGGGCCCTCTGATGGTCGGTGACGTCGCTGCTCATCCCAAGACGGGCCAGGTCTGGGAACTGCCCACCTTTCTGCCCATCGGCAAGGACGCCCAGGGCCGCCAGCGCCGGGCACTTCTCGTCAACCCGGCCTTCCCCGCCGGTCCCGGCGAGTACAGCAGCAAGTACGTCTACTACTGGGTCGGCACCTGGGACGCCGGGGCCCGCCGCTGGACACCCGACACGACCGAGCCCAAGCTCATGGACTACGGCGACCACTTCACCGGCCCGAGCGGAACCGTCGACGACAAGGGACGGTCCCTCGTCTTCAGCATCGCCCAGGACCGGCGTACCGAACGGGCCCACTACGACGCCGGCTGGGCCCACAACGCCGGCCTCCCCATCGAACTGTCCATGCTCCCTGACGGAGACCTCGGCTTCAGCCCCGTGCAGGAAGTCTCCCGACTCCACACCGGCGCGCCGCTCCTGGACATCAGCGAACCGACCTCCGTCAACGACGCCAACTCACGCCTGGCCGGCATCAAGGGAGACATGCTCCACGTCAAACTGACCATGGAGCAAGGCACCGCCGGCACCTTCGGGCTGGACGTACTGCGCAGCCCCGGAGACGAAGAACGCACCCGCCTGTTCTACGACGCCCCCGCAGGACAACTGGGCGTCGACCGCACACGGTCCGGGAACAACTCGAGCGCCGAAGGCGACCTCGGCGTCCAGAAGGGCCCGCTCACGCTCTCCAGCGGAAACCTGACCCTCGACGTGTTCCTCGACCGCTCGATGGTCGAGGCATACGCCAACTCGCACAAGTCCATCACCACGCGCGCTTACCCCTTCCGCCAGGACTCGCAGGGCCTGCGCCTGTTCGGCGACGGCAGCGTCATCAAGTCCATGACCGTCTGGAGAATGGGCAATATGACCGAATGACCTGACCACGCACAGAGGGAGCAGGGCAGCTGACGGCCTCTCCTGCCCACAACCTGTTCGGGCCGCAGCCACGTTGGCTGCGGCCCGAACAGACGTCTCCTCAGACGCCGGTTCGCTGCGCGTGCATAGTTCTGCCGTCTTCGATGCCACGAAGCGGCACTCGGCATAGCTCCTGGACAACTATCAGTCTTCTGATCCCCGTCGGCGCAAGGCTGACGTGGTCGCTGCGGACCAGCCCGTTACCAGGACAGCGGCCCATGGCCGATCGCCCTCCCTTGTCGGCGTACGCACCTCCCCTCCCCCACGCGGACGCCATGCAGGAAATGGCGCCGCCCTCACCAGCCTCGGGCCGGATCGAGGTCCTGAACCACGAGAAGAGCAGGGGCAAAGTGTCATCTGGCGATCACCGGGTGACCGTCGCTGGGCAGGCGATTTTCCGGATCCCGGGGAAGGATGGGAAAGCACCACCGCAGCAACCACCTGCCGATACACCGCGCGCAACACTCGCAGACCGGCAAGCCAGGGGAAGCCCAGCAGAGGCGCGGGGAAACCGCCATGGAGAACGCGCGCACCGCATACGCCTATCGCGTCAAGCACCTCGAATAACAAGCAGACGCCTGGCACCAGACCAAGCGCCTGACCGAATACGTCACAGCAGTACGCGACCACGCCACATCGCTGCCACCCGGACAGGAAAGAACAGAAATCGAGGCGTGGCTCGCCTTCACGAACGCCCGGCTCCAGCACCTCACCGAGTCCGCCGCAGCGCCGAAGCTGCCCACCCCATCCAAGCCCAGCGGCGACGACCTCAAGCCTTTCCTCGGCCACTGGAGCCCTTAGAGGCCGTATCTCAACCGATGATGGAACGTGTGAGTCGAACGGGTTTCCCGCCGGGGTGATCTTCCGGCGATAGGTGCATGAAGGCAGGGCCCCTTGGTAGCTCGGAGGTGCGAACCGAACCGAGCAGTTCCAGGAGGCCCTGTTGTCGCAGTTCTACGTGTCCGCGCCCGCATTGTTCAACTCGGCTGCCCGATCGTGTGATTGTCTCGCGCACGTGTACGGGAACGCGGCTGATCATCCGGACCGGGTGCGCCAGTACCCGTCGGATATGACGGACGCGGAGTGGGCGGCTGTGCGCCCGTTGCTGCCGGTGCCGGCCTGGCTAGAGGGCCGGGGCGGGCAGCCCGAAGCCTACTGTCACCGTGCCATGTTGGACGCGATCCGGTACCTGGTCGCCGGCGGGATCTCGTGGCGGGCGATGCCCGCTGACTTCCCCGCCTGGGGCCGGGTCTATGCCTTCTTCCGCCGGTGGCGTGAGCACGGGCTGATCAAGGAGTTCCACGACCGGCTGCGCGGACAGGTCAGGATGCGCGAGGGCCGTGAGGCGGAGCCTTCGGCGGGGATCATCGACGCACAGTCGGTGCGGGCTGCCGCGTCCGTGCCGACTGCCTCGAGCGGGTACGACGGCGGGAAGAAGGTCCCGGGCCGCAAGCGGCATATCGTGACCGACACGCTCGGACTGCTGCTGGCCGTCGCGGTGACGGCCGCGAACGTGGGAGACCGGGACGCGGCCGTGCCGCTGTTGCGGCGACTGCGCTCACTGCACCGGGAGATCACCCTGGTTTGGGCCGACGGCGGCTACACCGGCGGCCTTGTCGGCTGGGCGAAGGAGAAACTCGCACTGACCTTGGAAGTCATCAAACGCACCGACGACATGAACGGGTTCGTGGTGCTGCCCCGCAGGTGGGTGGTCGAGCGCACGTTCGCGTGGCTGATGCACTCACGCCGTCTGGCCCGCGACTACGAAACCCTGACGACCACCAGCGAGGCGATGATCCAGTGGTCGATGATCACGCGGATGAGCCGCCGCCTGGCCCGGCCACGATCCCGCGGCCGGCACTGAACACCCCCGACCCCTCCTGGACCAGCCACCCGCGCTCCGCCAGGCGCCGGGCCTTCGAGCGCACACCCTCCACCTTCGCCGGCGTCGGCCCCAGTCCCAGCACCACCGCGATCTCCTTGGCCCGCACCGGCCCCTGGTCCGACCGGTCCGCCACCATGCCCAGGATCCGCTGGTAATCCGGCGTGAGAACCGTCGCGGGCAGCCCCTCCCGCCAGGACGGCACCGTCGTTCCCGGCAAGGGCGCCGGCACGGACACCGATTTCACCTCCGCCTCCGCATCGGTCACGGCGGTGGCCTCGGCAGCGGACACAGCCAGGGCCTCGACCAGTTCCTCCCGCGCGATCACCCGCCGGTCCAGCTCGATCTCCGCCGCCTCCAGCACGGCAGCCGCCCGGGCCGCCGCCTCCCGCAGATCCTCCACTCGCACGCGAGCAGCCGCTTCCCGTGCCTCCAGCAACCCCAGCATCGACGCCACCGCATACCCCTCACCGAACAGGCGGAACAGAACGTCGAGACTCTCCCTCACCTCCTCCGAAACCATGCCTGACCAGCGACAATCAAACGATCACGCCCGGTAGAGAAACGGCTTCTAAGAGTTGTCCCGTAACTGGAGGGCCCCCGTGCCGATCCCGGATCGGACCGTGTCAGTGGCTGATGACAGGATCGAGGCGTGCTGATCACGGGATACGACGTCGGCCCGTTGGTGCCGGGCGAGTCATTGCTGGCCCATCCGGGCTACTGGTCGAACTACCTCCTGACGATGTGCAGCGACGGAGGATGTCCCGAGCGCCCGCTTCCCGAGTGGTTCGGCGAGGACGGCGCCGATGTCGATGCCCTGTCCGAGGTCCTCTTCGATCCCGAGCACTGGCCAGCATTCAGGGTGCCGGCAGAAGACAGCCCCGGAGCCGTGGTGATCTACCGCAACCTGGATGGCGATTACGGCACCGACTACCTCCTCACCCATCCAGGCAGAAGCTACGCCGAGCAGATCGCCCGCTGGGACGGAGATTTCTCGGGTACTGGGCTGACATGGCACGAACTGATCCGGATCGCTGAGAGCCCGTCGCTTGCGGACGAAGGCGTCCAGGACGCGGCCACCCGCTTTCTGCTGCTGCTTCCCCTCCTCACCGACCCGGACGTGCCGGAAACAGCATCAGCAAAGCTCATCGCCGCCCTGACCGCAGTCGGCGCGCCGCAAGACACTGTCTCCATCGCGGCGGAGCACCTCCTCGCCCATCTCACGAAGAGATCCCGACACGACCCCACATGGGCGTCTCCGCTGAGCGGCAGCTGAGAGGCGTGCCGAGTCACCAGTCACCCCATGAAACGATCTTGGTATGGCTGGTGTAATCACGGCGCCGGAATCTTCCTGGACAGCCCCGTTCTCCGGGCTGAGCCCTCGCGCCTTCGGGAAGCTGGTGACGGTTCTGCGGCGTCAGGGTGCGGACGCGATCCGCAAGGCCGGCCGTGGAGTCTTCCGCTGGAGGACCGGGCCCTGCTGGTCGCGGCCTACTGGCGCACGAACCTCACGATGCGGCAGCTCGCTCCGCTGTTCGGGGTGTCGAAGTCGGCGGCGGACCGGATCATCGACCATCTCGGGCCGATGCTCGCACTCCATCCCCGCAAGCGGTTCGCGAAGGACGCCGTGCTCGTCGTGGACGGAACCCTTGTCCCCACCCGGGACCACACCATCGCCGAGCGGTCGAAGAACTACCGGTACTCCACCAACCACCAGGTCGTCATCGACGCCGACACCCGCCTGGTCGTCGTGGTCGGCCGACCGCTCGCCGGGAACCGCAACGACTGCAAGGCATGGGAGGAGTCCGGCGCCAGGGCCGCCGTCGGCAAGACCGTGACGATCGCCGACGGCGGATACCCGGGCACCGGACTCGTCATCCCGCACCGCCGGCAGCGCGGCCAGACCGAACTGCCGGACTGGAAGGAGGAACACAACAAGTCCCACAAGCAGGTCCGGGCCCGGGTCGAGCACGTCTTCGCCCGCATGAAGACCTGGAAGATCCTCCGCGACTGCCGCCTCAAGGGCGAAGGCGTCCACCACGCCATGCTCGGCATCGCCCGGATGCACAACCTCGCCCTCGCCGGATAGGGAAGCGGGCCGCACGGCAGCCCACCACGCTTGAGACGACCAGAAGATCATTTACGGGACAGCCCTTAGGGGATATTGGTCCGTCGGCACCATCACCAAGCACGCGAAGCGCCACTCATAGGTAACCGGCAGTCCGCCTCATCCCGGAGCTGTCCTGACGGGCGCGGCGCCGGTTGTTCAGGAGGCGGTGACGCCCCATCCAGGGTCCTGGTCCCGTCGGGCGATGTGCTGGTTCGGTGTGGTGTTCATGGCTCAGAGCGTACGCCCCGTGGTCGGGGCGTATCACCGGTGTGGTGGAAGCAGCACGTTACGCCGGGGGCCGGTGCTCGTGGTTCCTCGGGGTGGGGGGCATACAGTGTGCGACCGCCGGGGAATCGCCCGCGTTCGGCAACCAGGGCCGCGCCATTGTCGATCTCGTCCTTCGTCCAGTCCGTGATGTCCAGAAGCAGCCCGTCCAACGGCCCGCCGATGAGCGCGGCGTAGGTTCGCCACGGCACTGGGACTGTGCTGGGGAGGCCGCGACCGTCTCCGTAGACCCGGCGTCGCAGCAACTCCCAGCGCATGTTCATGCGGCCCAGCGTCTCCGGTGCCGACGGCATCGAGGGCTCACCCGGCGAGGTGATGTCGGCACGTGGTGTGGGCGGCTGTGTGATGTTCTGAAGCTGGCCGAACGAGATGCGCCAGGCGTAGGTCAGGGATGCCAGGCCGAGGGCGAAGAGGACCGGCCACAGGAGCCAGCCTGCGGGCCAGCTTTGGCTGAGCATGAGGCCAGAGAGGGTCGTCGAAGCGATCGTGAACAGCGGTGCGATCCAGGAGATCGCAGAGGTTCCGGGTCGGCGGCCGCCGAAGACGCTCGCGATGATCAGGTGCATCCCCACGTTGAAGGGAACCAGGAGCCACATCACCCAACCGTCGTCTTCGGTGCTGGTGGTGAGAGCGACGGCGGAGGGGACGGCCGCGACCAGCACCAGGTGGCAGAGGCCCAGGAAAGTGATGATGATCCGGGTGAGCCGGCCGACCTGTGGTCTGACGAGGACAGGGTGGGCATCACTGGCGGGCGCGTCCGGGGTCGGCTGTTGCGGGGCGTCGTCCTCCGGGGGGAGAGGTGCGCCGATCAGTTCCTGCAGGTCCCTGTCGTCGGTGGTACAGGCTTGGGCCTCGCTGATGAGGCTGATGGCCCATTGGTTGATGTCGGGGTCGCAACCCGGATCGGCAGCCCGGTTCGCAACGGCTTGTTCGAGGTCGCTGAGCCACTGGCGGGCGTGGTCGGTGCTGAGTTCAGTGGTGGCGGTCTGGACGGCGAGCGGCAGGAGACGTTCGGGGTCGGCGGCGACGGCCCGGTGGGCACCGGCAGAGAGTCCGGGCTGGTCCTTGGCGGTGCGGGCGACGGTGCTGAGTGTCTGGTGGCGTTGGCCGGTCGCGAGGGCGTCGTGCTGGAGGAAGGCTTCGATGAACTCTTCGCCGCTGTCGGCCTCGACTTCGGCGAGCCAGGCGGCGGCGAGCGGTTCACCGACGGATCCCCAGTGGGCTCCATCGGTGGCCGGGTAGGCGGCGGTCAGGACGTCGTCGAGTGCGGCCAGCTGGCGGGCATCGGGCGGGGCGGTGGCCCCGTAGCCGCGGTGGTGGGTGTCGAAGCCAGCCCGGATGGCGGCGCGGCCCTCTTGCGCGGTTCGTGCTCCGGCGAGGAACTGGGCGGTGATCAGGGAGCGAAGCAGTTTGTCGTCGGCGATACCTGCAGGGAGGCGGGCTTCGGCGACGCGCCGTACGTACTCCACCTCGTTGGCGAGCAGGACCTCCATGGGGTGGTCGTTGAGGGCGAACTCGGGGTTGGCGTGGGCCAGCACGTCGGCGAGTGCGGCGATGTGGAGGTAGATGACCGGTTGCCGGGTGCTGTGCTCGACGTCGGCTCCGTAGTAGCGCGGTGCGTCGCCGACGACACGGTCCGGCCAAGTGCCGTCGCCGTGTCCGGCCTTTCGGAGCAGACGGATCCGGCGGGCGAAGGCCGCCTTCGCCTCTACGTAGATGTCCTCCGCCGTGTGGCCATCCAGCGCAGTGTCGGGTGAGAGAGTGAAGGCATGTCCGATGGGGCCGACGCTCCGGGTGCGCAGGTGCCGACGCAGTGCCGGCCACCAGGTGTCGTGTGCACGGGCCAGGAGCAGAACCCTGACTGTGGCACCGTCGTGGAAGGCGGCCAAGGCCGTCATGAGATCGCGGATCTGAGGCAGGCGGGCTTCTGCAAGGTCGACGGCCAGGAGCAGCGGGTAGTTGGCCGCGGCAAGGACTTGGTAGTCGGTGTGGCTGGGGTGATCGGCGAGGAACCCTCCACTCCACGGCCGCTGATCGCCTGCACCTGTGGTGAGCCGGTGCAGGACCTCGATGAGAAGCCGGGATTTTCCCGTGCCTCCCAGCCCGGTCACGGTGGCGACGTCAAGGCGGTCCGGGCCTTTGCACCACTGCTCGATCTGACGGACAAGTCCATTGACGCCGGTGAGTTCGGTGACCTTGGAGCGTGGATCGAGCAGGTAGGTGGAGGACAGCTGAGGATCGGGGGCGTTGTCCATCAGGGGCCGGAGGTCGGCGGGCTGGAGGCTCGGGGTCATGCCGGTGTGGGCTGCGACTGCGGGGATGAAGCCGTCGGCGGCCAGCAGATGCGAGAGGGGCACCACCATGAGGGTCCGGTCCCACTGGCGGTCGACGAGGCGGACGAGGCCGATCAGCACACTGTTGCAGAAGACCCCGGCGCCGGACAGTCCCTGCCAGTTTTTCACCTCGGTCGGCAGGGTGCCGTCGACTTCGAGACCGTACAACCTTGAGCGGGATCCGGTGTGCGGAGCGATGATGCCCTCCACCGTCTTCAGGTCGTCGATGTACTGCTTGGAGCCAGAGGAGACCCGACGGCGCATAGCCTTGGGGAACCCCGACATCGAGCACACGGGGCGACGCTCCGGGTAGTCACAAACCAACTCGCCCCAGCGCACGACACCCAGGTTCGCTCCGACCAGTGCGCTGTCCGCCTTCAGCAGCACCGCGTCCAACCCGGTGTCCTCCCACACCACCACCGCCTCGGTGAAGTCAGAACTCGCGGTATCCCGAACGGCGACAACGCCCTCCCCGGGCCAGGCTACGTGGTAGGCGGTGAGCACCAGACCCGGCGCGATCAGGCAGCCGGTCCCATAAGAGTCCTTGTCATAGTTGGTGACTTCAACGGTCCGCCGAGTCGCTCCCCCCGCCCTCACGCCGCCCCCTCTACCGCAGACCGTCCACCGGTCCGCCGCGGCCTCCACCCAGGTCACCGATCAGCAGATCGCTGCCTTCGCCATCCGGAGCCACCGCCAATGTGACCGTCATGCGGTGCGTGGCTGTCTTCGCCCGCTCTCCCTTGGCATCTGCGGAGACCACGAACGCCTTCACTCCGCCGCTGGCCGACGCGGTGTGCCTAAGCTCGATTCCCAGGTCCAGCACGATCTCCTTGACCGTGAACCGGACCGATGCCCCGTCCGCATCCTGCTGCGCGGCGGCCAGGCCCCCGCGCACCGCCTTGATCGCATCGGACAGTTCGGTTGGCTCCAACTCCATGATTCCCCCTAGGTTCTCTGTTACGGAGAGCCAGTCTGTCGGGCGGCGCCCGGCAGCGGAAGTACAGGCTCAGCCGGTTGAAAGCACCTGGTTTCTCACCTAGGGTCTGTCGTCAAACTGTCGCGCACACCCACCTGGCCTAACGACGGGTTCACGCGAGCACAACAGCTGCGGTGATGGGCCCCAGATCACTCGTGGCCTGAACTTGGTCGTCCCAGATCGTTCGGTTGCTCTGCCCTTGAGGCGGCATCGTGCACTGGAACGGCCCCTGCCTCCGTTGCAGGGAGCCCCCGGGCGACGGATCTCGGCGCGACTGCTCCGGCCTGCAAATGCTGAACGGAACTATTTCCGTGGCAGGTTACTCAGCTCGGCAGCTCAGATGTCACGTGCCAGCGAATCTTGAGTACGTGCCTGGAAGGTCGCGTGACTGTGTTGCGTGCTCAGGCACGTCTCGACAAACTCAGTGAAACGGCCAGTGTCCGCAAAGTAGTTCGGGTATGCGTCGCGCAGCTGGCCGATCCGGGCGATGTTGATGAGAACCGCGTCCAGGTCCTCGTCGTCCAATGCCTCCAACTCGGTGATGCGGGCCTCTGCCGCGGCCAACGTCTCGTGCACCGTCACGGTGAGCTGTCCCTCAGTCAGCCAGAGCTCGAGGGTCAGCGTGTTCCGGCGGTCCGTCTTGGCGTGCTCGCCCACGATCGCCGCATAGCCTCGTAGCCTCTCCAGAACGCCGACGTTCGCCTCTAGGCGCGCCAATTCGGCCGCCAACTCCTCCCGGCTCCCCTCGGCGCCAGGTACTGGGGTGGTGCCTTCCTCTTGCGCCATCAGCGAGCCGACCAGGACGAAGAACCTGAGCACGCCCGTGTCGCCCTTCCCGTACTTCAGCTCGCTGCCCGAGAACAAGTCCATGGTCTCGACGGCGGTGGCCCAGGCATGCTGGAGCTGCGTACGCACCTGCAGCTCGATCCGCAGGCCGTGGTATTCCTTTTTCGAGGCTCCGTACTCGTACACCAGGTGAACACCCCGGTAGCCAGAGTCACGCGGCCCCGGTTCATCACGTAGGTAGTTGTAGACCTTCTTGACGCGGTTCTTGCTCCGTGGCAAGTCCGCCAGGACGCGGACCAGCTCGTCGACCTCGGCGACGGTGTCGAAGCCCCCCCCCCCCCCAAGTCCTGCATGGTGGTCACGCTCATCGTGGGATGGCGCCTCAGCTTGTCCAGGATCGTGGGCAGGCGCTTTCGGCGCTCGGCCACGACGGTGTTCGGGTTCACGTCGAGCGCTCTCTGCCGCACGGTCACGGTCACCGCGTTCAGAGGAAATGCATGGGCGAGACGGTAGTTACTCAGGACGCCCCGCGCCTCCCTGATCTCCTCGGGCGTGGCCGTCCCCGTACCGATCGTCCGACTAGCGCGTCGGACGCGGTTGTTCGAGTTCTCAGGGACCACCCACCTCTTCATGCTCGCGACCGTACAGGGCCGCACCGACACGCGCCCGCAGATATCGGCGGGTGACCGTTCCGGGCGTGGGGCGCGCATGCGGTCCGCAAGGGCAGGGCGTGGAGCCTTCCGCTGGAGTGTCGGGTATTGCTGGTCGCGGCGTACTGGCGCACGGGCCTCGCTGCCTTCACTCATGTTGCCAGCCGCAGCCGGGATCCTTCTGATGCAAGGCCAGGCTGACGCTCCACCACGAAGCCCACGCACGACCTCCACGGCCGACGGGGGGTTCGTCACCCCTGTTACCTTACGGACCCGAAAGTGAGTACGTATGCCTGAATCCCAGGGGCGGGGTGAGCCTCCAGACGATCTTGGTGGGCCTCTTTGCCATCGATGAGGCAGTGCATGGTGGGCGTTCCCGCGCCGCGACGCTGTCGAGAACCACCACCAAGAGCTGTTCTCCCTGTAGGGCGACGCCGAAGATTGCAGAACCGTGTGATAACGCCTATCACTGCAGGTCATCGAGTTCGTTTGTTGACCACCGTCAAGGTGCCTGTGCCAGGGTGGCCGAGAACGGACGGCAGATGACGGCGTTTCCCCTGACGCCTACGGCTCTGCGTGAGGTGTGGCAAACGCGACTGCGGATCAGCTGGCATCGGTGCCACCACCTGTCTCGTCGTCGGGTCCGTCGTATAGGTCCTCCACAGCCCGCATAGAACTGTCGGAGAGCTCCGGCAGCTCGAAGGCGTAGCGACCCTTCATGTGAATGTGTCGATAGAGGAAGGGGGACAGGCTACGCACGACTTCTTCGGGAACGGGCCGCAGGTGACTGGCCTTCTTCTCAAGAAACAGGTCGATGTAGGCGGTGTTGAAGAGTACAACCATGTTGACGATCAGCCCGAGTGCGCTGAGTTGTTCTTCCATCCCGGTCTGGTAGCGGTGGATGCGGTCTTCGGTGCCGTGGTAGATCTTCGCGGCCAGTTCCTGGCGTTGGCCGTGGCGGCTGCTCTGCGTTTCGATCTGACGGCGGTATTCGGGATTGTCCATGAGGTCCAGGACGTGTGCGGTCTTGAAGATCTTCCCGTAGTGGGCGAGGGCCTTACCCAAGGACGTGGGGGTGCTGTTGCGGACCACCATGCGGATCGCGTCTGCGGATCGCACACGGCCGAGGTGAACCGCCCCGACGAGATGGAGCATCTCGTCCCAGTGCCGTTCAATGAGCCCGGTGTCGATCTTGTTGCGAGTGGCGGGCTGCAGGGCGCCGTAGTCCTCGCCGGAGGCGGTGTCCATGCGGGCGAGGGTCATGTCGGTGATGTCGGCGGCTGTGGGAGCGTAGATATAGCCGGAGAGCGCGAGCAGACCGAAGATGATCTCCTGGTGCGGGCCGCCCTCCGCGACGATTTTCTGGCGGTGCTGGCTCCGGGGGCTGGTCGCCTTGAGGGCGCTGGTGCGACGGTCGTTGAGGACGTCGAGTACGTGCAGGCAGGTATGGGCGGATCCGGCGACGACCTCGCTCCTGAGGCCCATGGCGTGACCTGACAGGAGGGTGAGGTGGGTGACGTGCGTAGTGCCGTGGGAGGACAGGCGAGCCTGGACCGCGCTCGGAGGCGCGACCATGCGCTGGCCCTCCACGGATGCCATGTGGCCGCCGTTCCATGCCGCAGCGACCGCCAGCTGTGACTGCCGTGCCAGCAGGCGGTTGTTCAGTGCTTCCAGGCGATCAGGTCGCAGGAAGTTGTCGATGACATAGGTGATGTGCCTACTGTGCAGTGCCGGGACGTTGCCGGCGACGGCCTCGACGCCGACGTTGCAGCCAAGAGCGACCAAGGCGGCGGACAGGGTGATATCGAAGTCGCGTTGGCGTGGGGGCTCGCCACTTGGTGTGGTGAACACCTCGGCCCCCCGGATCCACGTGAGATTCTCCAGGATGAGTTGGGGAAGATCGCCCTTGGGCAACCAGCTCGTGAGTTCCGTGGTCAGCTTGCGCAGCCGGGGGTCTGGCGGAAGAGGCGCGGTGGACAGGACGAGCCGGCCGCCGTCGCCGATCTGGACTTGCCGGTCCTTTGGCAAACGCTCCGCGATCGCACGGGTCTTGGCGTGGAGTTCGTGGCCCAGCCGCTTCAGGTGGTCGACCACGTCCAGGGGGAGCCCCAGGCTCTGCGCTACTGAGGTCCGCAGCGCCGCCCACTCCGCCGGTGATGGCAAGCCCGCTTCCGGGTTGCCCCACTTCGATGCGCCCTCGATGAAGATTTCGCGCCGCAGGAGGCGGGAGTAGAACCGCTCCACCACACAGAAGGCGTAGGCGGCGGTGTCGACCGTGTCGGGCGCCAGGTGCGGCGCACGGAGTGCTAGCTCTTTCCACGACCCGGTCAGCAGGCTCTCATCGACCTCGGCTCGGCTGATGGCGGGGCGGTCGATCAGTTCGGTCAACGACCACAGGGCATTCAGGACTCGGCTGGCTTCCGGCGTGCCATGCCGGTACGCCAGTCCCTGGACGATGTGCGGCAGGTGCGTCTTGAGGAGATCGATCCGTTCGATCATTTTGGCGCGGCGCGCCTGTTCCGAGTCCGATCCCATCGCCGGCGCCAGTTCGTCGGCCACCCTGACGGCCGCCTCGAGCGCGGCGAGGTCCTCACGTTGGTTGAGGAATTCGCTCAGCGTCATGGTGTCCACCACGGGCGGGGTGATCTCGCCCGTGGTGGTGTCTACCTGTTCGTGTCGCGCGGCAAGCAGGTCTTTGACTGCCTCCCTCATAACGGCGGCGGCATAGGCGAGGTCGGGGAAGCTCGCCGATCGCTCCTTGTCGGTCTTGCGTCGCGCCCTGCCGATGAGGTCATTGGCAATCAGGTGCACCAGCATGTCGACGGCGTCGTCCGCGGCGGTCTCGGCCAGGCGGCCAACTGCGGCCACCGTCGCGGCGCGTCGCTTCACCCTCTGCGCCTCATGGTTCGCGGCGAACCGGGCGAGATGTGCCAGGCGTCGCGGGGAGAAGGTCCGAGGGTCCACAGGAGGCAGCCTCAGCAGCTGAACCGCACTGTTCCGCTCGAAGGCGCGTTCGAGGTTTGTCCAGGCCGGCTTGCCCGGCCCGCGCTGCAGTTCAGCCAGCCGCGACTTTCGCCCGTCATCCGGGACTGCGGTCAGGCCATCGAGCTCGGATAGCCGGTCGGCGTGCGGGGCCAGGAGCGCCTTCCACATCTTGTGGTCGGCTTCCCCTCGCACCGTTCGGACCAGGTCGGTGAGGGCACGCTCACCGGGCAACTCGACACGCTCTTCCCGCAGCCAGGCGACCGCCCGGCGAAGGAGCGCCCTGACTCCCTCCTCCGTGTACGTGGCGCGCGACACCAGCATGCTTGTCAGCGCTGCCTCGCCCTTCTCGTACGGCTTCCAGCGACAGGCCGACCTGATCTCCTGCGCATGACGCCGCGTCAGCCCGTCGTGCTTGCCATACGTGGCCAGGACGGCCTTGCCGTCACTGATGTCGAGTTGGGCCGCCACGTGTTCTACGACCGGCCGGGACAGAGAAGCGATCTCCTGCGGTTTAGGGAGCCGGCCCAGGGCTCGCAGGAAGGTGAGCTGGATGGCAAAGCCCAAGCGGTTCTGCGGCCCGCGTTTGGCCAGGGTCATCTCGGCCTCGGACTCGGTGAGGTCGAAGAGGGCCAGCAGGCCCTCCGGGAGATCTCCTTCGGGAACTGACGGGTAATCCCGGCCCAGGGGAAAGCTAGGGCTGGTGCTCATCTTCTACGCCTCACTGCAAATTCGACTACGACGACGTGCAGATTCAAGGCATGCAGCACGGTCAGTCAAACGGGCCGCGCCACCGGTTTGGCACTTAGCACATGGTTCTGCAAGATTCGTCGTCGCAGGCATTTCGCCTGGTCCGATCAGGTGAGAGGCCACGCGCACGGCGGTCGGGGCCGCCTACGGTCCCCGGCCATGGAGAACGTATGGATCGAGCCGGACGGGACCACCGATCCCGGCTACACCGAGGATCAGCTCAGACGCGCGAGAGCCTGCGCCGAAGCAGACATCCGGGCGTCCCGGGCACAGTTGGCGGCCCGCTTCGGTCTCGGTGACGTCTGTGCCGAGATCACCGACGGTGCAACGTCCGACGCGACTGCCCCCTTGGAACAGCTCGCCCAGCATCTCGGGTACGCGACGGAGACCCTGGAGACATACCTGCGGGTGACGCGCCTTGCAGGAGCCGCGCTTCGCGAACGGCTGCTCGCCTCCGCAATTCATGTCCCGTGGAAGTGCGTGACTACCGCTTGCGTCACCGATGCCCAAGAACGGGCCCGGCGCGTCCAGATACTGACCGAACGGCTCGACAGTGCCGAGCGGGCGGGGTGGCCCGTTTCGCTGGATGCGTCACAGTTCCGCCTGGCACTGGGCCTGGCGGGCGGGGCTGAGCCTTGCGCCGAGATCGTGGCCCAGCTCGACCGAGAGGAGGTCCGGGAGGCCGTCCTTGCCGAGCTGACCAAAAGTCCGGCGGCAGTGCTGGCCGTGCTGCGGGAACCGGGCGTGCGGGAAGTCCTGAAGGACCAGGAGGTCGCACGCTACGTCCGCGCACAGATGCGATCGGTCCCCAGTGCGGACGAAGCCCTGCTCGACGAGCTCGTCGGCCGTGAGGATCGCGACCCGCACGCGGACTGGACCATTCGCTACTTCGGGCTGGTCCACAAGGCCAGGGAGATCCTGCTCCTTGGCCCCGAGGAGTTTGTGGACGTGAACGACCCCGACGTGTGGGAGTCCGTCGAGTCCATCCGCGACTCGGTCACTTCCTGGGCCGACCGGGTATTGCAGCAGCGTCCCCGCACCATCCGACTCCTGACAGGAAAGTAGAAACCCATGCCCAGTACAGCTGGCCGCTACTCCAACACTGTGCGCGACGTCCTCGACCGTGAAGCCCTCCGCTGCATTCTCGCCGGCGGGAACGAAAGCGAGCAGTTCGCCCGCCTCCAGAAGGCCGTCGGGTCGAAGATCAAAGTGCTGTCGGCTGACTACAACGCGGTGTTCGACCGCGCGGTCAAGACGATGTGCACCACCTCCTTCAACAAGGTCACCAAAGAGATCCGACTCGCCGCCCTGGCCGGACCGCCCGGCCCAACGCACACAGAACCCACCCTCCAGGGCCCCTGCTGCGGCACCACCCCGGACGACACGAGCGTTCCCGGCCCACGGGCTGGCGCCACCGATGACCAGGTCATCGCGAAGGTCGTCCTCGGTGAGGGCGGCGAGCTGACGGAGAAGACCGCCCGGCAGCTCGTACTGCACGACCTCGACCGCATCATCGAGGTCCTGCCCCCTCTTGCCGAACGCGACTTCAGGGAGGCCGACCGGCTCGACCAGCAGGCCAAGGAATCCACCCAAGGAGCAAAGAGGCATCGGGCCCGCGGCAACCGCATCCTCGCCCTGGTCAAACGCTATGACCGCCTGGTCGCCGGCATCGACAACCTCCCAGGCATCTTCACCGTCGCCGACCTGCTCTCCGAAGTCGGGCCGCAGGCCCTGGGCCTGGACGAGGACGACGCAGAACTCCTCCGCTACGCAGGTGCCCTATGACCGAGTCCATGTGGCACAAGGAGATCAAGGGATGGGGCGTGGCTACCGAGATTCCCCTCGGCAACCGTCGAGCCGACTGTCAACTACGCTGCGGCAAGCGGGTCGAGGTGCAGGCCCGCCCACTGCCACCGACCGAAGTCGCCGGCCGGGAGGCACACGCCGACCTGTGGATCCTGGACTGCCGTGACGCTCACCGCTCGCAACGCCTGATGGTCTGGGATGACCCGCAGTTCGGCACGTTGTTGCGCTGGGAACGGGCCTGGAAGGGATTCGCCGTGGCCAAGCGGCCCGTCCTCCTCAATCTCACGCTCGATCTCCGTACCGGTCACGGCACCTTCCTGGAGGTCACCGACTGGGACTTCAACGGGCACCGGGTCACGGGCACCGGACGGATCCACACCGCCGCCACCCTCCGGTCCTGGATGCGCTACGGCCTCACTTCCACCGGCGACCGGACCGTAGCGCGATGAACCTGTCCTGTACCTATTCCTCCCGCCCGCGTCAGCGCACCGTCATCATTAAACTCGGACGAGCAAATCGCTTAAGGGGCGGGTCTTCCAGAGCGAGCGAAGCCGGGCGCTGAGGGCCGCCAAGGGTCCGTGGCTGACCTGCACCTCCCGCCCAGCCCATGAGCGGGCGGCCCCGGCCGCCGACACCGTACCCGACGCTCGTCGGACTCACGGGCTCTCGCCCGTAAATGTCATCGGAACGAAGCACTCCCTCCAGCCCGCCTGAATTCCGGCAACAGGAACGGGCATCGTGAGCGGAGTCAACACGGGCGCACAACTACGGGAGGCCGCGTGCGCGGGGACCTGAACGAGCGGCAGCACGCCGTACTCTCCTGGTTAGGCCAAGGATGCCCCTCCGGGTTTTGGCCGGACAGTGCCTACAAGGTGAGCGCCCAGGCCCTGCAAAGCCGCGGACTGATCAAAGTCACTAAACGCCGTGGGCAATGGGACGCCAAGCTCACCGACAAGGGACAGCTCTATCTCACTGCGTGCGTTACCGGCCCTAAGGGGGCTGGCGGTGAAGTGCCCGGTGCCGCTGGCGCAGCAGTGCTGTCGCCTCAGATCCGCCCCGTGCCGAGGTCCCGCGCCACGAACTACACCGACCAGCTCCTCGAAGAGCTGGCCGCGAACAACAACCACCTCGTCAAGGCAATTGGATCCGGGCCGCACGCAGTGAACTGGGCATCGCGGATCAGCGCCGCACGCCAGTCAGGCAAGATCCCGCGCACACAGAAACTCCGCGGCAAGCACACGTACCACGGCTACGAAATCAAGCTCGTCGATATACCCGCCTGGCGGCCCACCGAACTCACCCCCATCACGGTGCGAGCCAGACTCACCAAGCCCCATCCAGTGGTCGCGGCCCTCCAAAAGCACCCCCAGCGCATGGGACTGACCGAGTCCGTCTACAACCGAGCTCTACGCCTCATCCAAGCCCTTGTCACCGCCGTCGAATCGAAGGGTTACACGACCACACTCGGCCCCACTCCAGACACTCCCCCGCCCCGCCATCGTCGACAGGCGGCACCACACTTCACCATCACCGCCCAGGACGAATCCATCGACGTCCTCGTCCTACAGGAACAGGACCACAGCAAACACGCCCCTACCGACAAGGAACGCGCCGACGCCGAGAAGCACACATGGATGCGCATTCCTCGCTTCGACTACACCCCCGCCGACAGACTACGTTTCATCCTCCGGGGCGGCACCCCGCACCGCGGCAGCGAATGGGCCGACCTCGACACCCGCCCCCTGGAAGACCAGCTCGCCGAGATCGCACATGAAGTTGCACTCCGAAGCGAAGCCGCGGAACACAGTCGTCACGCAGACCAGCAAGCCCAGAAGACGGCTCAGCAGAACCGGGAGAACGCCTTACACCTAGCCCATGCCGCACACGCCCACGCCTATCGTGTCCAGCACCTCGGAAAACAGACAGACGCATGGCACGAAGCCAAGCGCCTGGCCGAATTCGTCACAGCAGTACGCGACCACACCGCATCCCTGCCACCCGGACAGGAAAAGACCGAGATCGAGGAGTGGCTAGCGTTCACAGACGCCCACCTTCAGCAACTCACCAAAGCCGCCTCGGCGCCGAAGCTACCCACGCCGCCGCACCCCAGCCGCGCAGATCTTGAGCCGTACCTCGCGACCGTGAAGCCGTCCGCGAACGGGCTCAACCTCGGCCCCGAAGTCGGCCGGACCAGAGACCCTCAGTCCACACCTGACGGATCGCCGCCTGGGCACAGGAACGCCTGATGCTCCATCAGTTCATGCGTCAAACGTGCGTCACGTGCGTCAAACATGCGTCGAACATGCGTCAAGATATCGCCCGTAACGCACACAACGCACATAATGCACACTCGCTAAAACAGCAGGTCAGCGGCCCTTTCCAGCAGGCTCAAGGATCGCGACGCACTCCACATGATGGGTCATCGGGAACAGATCGAACGCCCGCAGCGTCCGCACCCGGTACCCCCCGTCCCGGAAGTACCCCAGGTCCCGCGCCAGCGCCGCCGGGTCGCAGGCCACGTAGGCGATCCGGCGTGCCCCCAGCCCGACCAGCTGCTTCACCGTGGCCTTGCCGGCGCCCGCGCGGGGCGGGTCCAGGACGATGAGGTCGCACTCGGTGATGCCGGTGCGGGGCAGGACCTGGTCGACCTTGCCGTGTTCGATGCGGACGCGGTCCAGGTCCGCCAGGTTGTGGCGGGCGTCCTCCACCGCGCGCTTGCCGGACTCGATGCCGAGGACCGCGCCCTTCTCGCCGATGCGCTGGCCGATGGCGCCGGCGAAGAGGCCGACGCCGCAGTAAAGGTCGAGGGCGGTGTCGTTCTTGCGGGGCAGGAGGCCCTGCATGACCGCGCGGACCAGGGTGTTCGCGGCCTGGGGGTGGACCTGCCAGAAGCCGCCGGAGCCGACGCGGTAGGTGCGGTCGTCGGCGCGCTCGCGGACGAAGCCGCGGCCGTGGACCCGGTGGACGCCGCCGTCGCGCTCGTCCACGCGGAGGACGGAGACCGGCTTGTCGAGCTCGACCAGGGGGAGGCGGCCGCCCGGGCGGGGCGTGAGGATGACCTGGCGGTCGTGGGAGCCGGTGGCGGCGATGGCCTCCACCGTGGCCATCTGCGGCCAGTCCTGCTGCTCGACGCCCAGCTCGGAGACTCCGGGCGCGGCGATCATGCAGTGGTCGATGATCTCGATGTCGTGCGAGCGGTGCTTGCGCAGCCCGACGCGGCCGTCCTCGTCGATCGCGTACTGGACGCGGGTGCGCCAGGCCGGCACCTCGCCCGCGGGGACCTTGTCGCCCTCGGCCGGCATGACCGTGCCGTCCCAGCCCGCCTCCTCCGGGGTGAGGCCCGCGAGGCGCTGGAGCTGTTCGGCGATGACCTCGCCCTTCAGGCGGCGCTGGGCGCCCGGCTTGGCGTGCTGCCAGTCGCAGCCGCCGCACTTGCCGGGGCCCGCGAAGGGGCAGGGGGCCGGCACCCGGTCCTTGGACGCCTCGATGATCTCCACCGCGTCCGCGCGCAGGAAGCGCGAGTCCTCGGAGCCGTCCGTGATCCGGGCGACCACCTTCTCGCCCGGCAGCGTGTGGCGCACGAACAGGACCCGGCCCTCGTCCGTGCGGGCGATGCAGTGGCCGCCGTGCGCGACCGGGCCGACCTCGACCTCGTACTCCCGCCCGACCAGCGACTCCGGCTGTGTCTCCCCGGTCTGCGGCGACGTGGATTCGTTCTGCATGAGGGGATGGCTCCAGGAAGGGAAGGGGACGGTCCGCGGGCGGACGACAACAACCTACGAGTCTACGTGCGTGTCGTCCTCCCGCCGACCACCCGCGGCGGCCCCCCGGCTCAGCCCTTCGGAGTCGGCTCCTTGTGCTTGCGCTCCACCGGGCCCCGGCGCACCGAGCCCGGGGCGCTCCAGTCGGCGCGCTTGCGGGCGCGCTTCTTCGCGGCTTCGGAGGACTCCAGCTGGTACGGGACCGAGGTGACCATCACACCGGGGGTGAAGAGCAGCCGGCCCTTGAGCCTGAGGGCGCTCTGGTTGTGCAGCAGGTGCTCGTACCAGTGCCCCACGACGTACTCGGGGATGTAGACGCTCACGACATCGCGCGGGCTCTCCCGGCGCAGGCTCTTGACGTACTCGATGACCGGGCGGGTCACCTCGCGGTACGGGGAGTCGAGGATCTTCAGCGGCACGTTGATGCCGCGCCGCTCCCAGTCCTCCCTGAGGGCCTTCGTCTCGGCCGGGTCCACGCTGATGGACAGCGCCTCCAGGTGATCCGTGCGGATCAGCTTGGCGTAGGCGAGCGCGCGCAGGGTGGGGCGGTGGAGCTTGGAGACCAGGACGATCGAATGGACCCGGGAGGGGCGGATCGACTCGTCCGGCGCGGTCTCGTCGGCGGCGATCTCCTCGGCGACCCGGTCGTAGTGCTTGCGGATCGCGGTCATCGTGCCGAAGAAGATGACCATGCCGAGCAGCGCGACCCAGGCGCCGTGGGTGAACTTCGTGGCGAGGACGACGACGAGCACCAGACCGGTGAAGAAGGCGCCGAAGGTGTTGATCGCCCGGGAGCGGATCATGTGGCGGCGCTTGGCCTGGTCCTTCTCGACGGCCAGATGGCGGTTCCAGTGCCGGACCATGCCGGTCTGGCTGAGCGTGAAGGACACGAACACGCCGACGATGTACAGCTGGATGAGCCGGGTCGAGTCGGCCCCGTAGATCACGACCAGCAGGATCGCGGCGCCGGCCAGCAGCACGATGCCGTTGGAGAAGGCGAGCCGGTCGCCGCGGGTGTGCAGCTGGCGCGGCAGGTAGCGGTCCTGGGCGAGGATCGAGCCGAGGAGCGGGAAGCCGTTGTACGCGGTGTTCGCGGCCAGGAAGAGGACCAGGGCGGTGGCGGCGGCGAGGACCACGAAGAAGAACGTGCCGTCGCCGAAGACCGCGGCCGCGACCTGCGAGATGACCGGGTCCTGGACGAAGCCCGCGCCGACCGGGCTGCCGTTGCTGATCAGGTCCTTCGCCGGGTTCTCCGCCATCTTGACGTCGGTGGCCATGGCGAGACCGATGATGCCGCAGAACATGGTGACGGCGAGCAGACCCATCATCGCGAGCGTGGTCGCGGCGTTCTTGCTCTTCGGCTTGCGGAACGCGGGCACGCCGTTGCTGATCGCCTCGACCCCGGTGAGCGCCGCACAGCCGGAGGAGAAGGCGCGCAGCAGCAGGAAGACGAGCGCGAAGCCGGCCAGGCCCTGGTGCTCGGCCTTGATCGTGTAACCGGAGGTCGGGGCGTGCATGGTGTCGCCGAGGACCAGTCCGCGGAAGGCGCCCCAGACGATCATGATGAAGACGCCGGCCACGAAGAGGTAGGTGGGGATGGCGAAGAGCTTGCCGGATTCCTTGACCCCGCGCAGGTTCATCAGGGTCAGCAGGACGATGGCGGCGACCGCGCACCCCGTCTTGTGCTCGACGACGAAGGGGATCGCGGAGCCCAGGTTCTCCACGCCGGAGGCGATCGACACGGCGACGGTCAGGACGTAGTCGACCAGCAGCGCGCTGGCGACGGTCAGCCCGGCCTTGGGGCCGAGGTTGGTGGTGGCGACCTCGTAGTCGCCGCCGCCGCTCGGGTAGGCGTGGACGTTCTGCCGGTAGGAGGCGACGACCGTGAACATCAGAACCACGACCGCGACCGCGATCCAGGGACTGAAGTGGTACGCCGACACACCCGCGATGGACAGCACGAGGAGGACTTCTCCGGGTGCGTACGCCACCGAGGACAGCGGGTCGGATGCGAAGACGGGGAGGGCGATGCGTTTGGGGAGGAGCGTCTCCCCCAGCTTGTCGCTGCGCAGGGCCCGTCCGATCAGGATCCGTTTGGGCACGTCGGTCAGTTTGGACACGCAGAGGATCGTAAGGGTTCCGTATGGGCCTCGCCCCCGCTGCACCGGCGTGGCCCGCCAATCTCCTGCACTCGGCCGGAAACGCCACGGAATCCTTAACGCAATCCTTGCGCCGCGCCGCCGGCGGGCGCCCCGGGCACGTCGTCTTTGCCACACCCGCACCGGGATGCGCACACTCGGATGAGGCGACGCGACCCGCGCCGCATAAGCTCGTAACCGGGCGACGGGACACCCCGTTGCCCCGTTGTTTGCCCGGCCAGCCGAGGAAAGAGTGTGAGCAGGGTGTTTTCGCAGGTCAGCCGGACGATCAGGACTGCGAGGTAGGCGCAAGGTGCACATCGTCATCATGGGCTGCGGGCGAGTGGGAGCCGCTCTCGCGCAGACCCTGGAGCAGCAGGGGCACACGGTCGCCGTCATCGACCAGGACCCCACGGCGTTCCGGCGCCTCGGCTCCGGGTTCGGCGGCCGTCGCGTCACCGGGGTCGGGTTCGACCAGGACACGCTGCGCGAGGCGGGGATCGAGGAGGCCGGCGCGTTCGCGGCGGTGAGCTCCGGCGACAACTCCAACATCATCGCGGCCCGCGTGGCGCGCGAGATGTTCGGCATCGAGAACGTCGCGGCCCGCATCTACGACCCCCGGCGCGCCGAGGTGTACCAGCGTCTCGGTATTCCGACGGTCGCGACCGTGCGCTGGACCGCGGACCAGATGCTGCGCCGGCTGCTGCCGTCGGGCGCGGAGCCGCTGTGGCGCGACCCGAGCGGCGGGGTGCAGCTCGCGGAGGTGCACACCACGCCGTCCTGGATCGGCCACAAGATCAGCACGCTCCAGGAGGAGACGGGCGTGCGCGTCGCGTTCCTCACCCGGTTGGGTGAGGCCATACTGCCGTCGTCGCAGACGGTGCTCCAGGAGGGCGACCTCGTCCACGTGATGATGCGTACGGACGAGATCGCGAAGGTCGAGGCGGCCTTCGCCGAGGGCCCCGAGGAGGGCGGTCACTGATGCGTGTCGCGATTGCCGGGGCCGGTGCGGTGGGGCGTTCCATCGCGGGCGAGCTGCTGGAGAACGGCCACGAGGTGCTGCTCGTGGACAAGGCGCCGACCGCCATCTCGGTGGAGCGGGTGCCGATGGCCGAGTGGCTGCTCGCGGACGCCTGTGAGATCACGTCGCTGGACGAGGCGGCGCTCCAGCGCTGCAACGTCGTGATCGCGGCGACGGGCGACGACAAGGTGAACCTGGTCGTCTCGCTGCTGGCCAAGACCGAGTACGGCGTGCCGAGGGTCGTCGCCCGGGTGAACAACCCGAAGAACGAGTGGCTGTTCAACGAGTCGTGGGGCGTCGATGTGGCGGTGTCCACGCCGCGTCTGATGTCGGCGCTGGTCGAGGAGGCGGTGAGCGTCGGCGATCTGGTCCGGCTGCTGCGCTTCAGCCACGGGGACGCGAACCTGGTGGAGCTGACGCTGCCGCCGGAGTCGGCGCTGGCGGGCACCCAGGTCGGGGAGGTCGCCTGGCCGGAGGACACCTCGCTGGTGACGATCATCCGGGGTCAGCGGGTGCTGACGCCGAGCCCGGAGGAGAGCCTGGAGGCCGGTGACGAGCTGCTGTTCGTCGCCGCGCAGGCGCGCGAGGAGCAGCTGGAGGACCTGCTGTCGGTGCGCCGGGACGACCCGGAGGCGTGAGCATGCGGGAGGGGCCCCGTCACCAGCGGTGACGGGGCCCCTCCCGTACGTCTCAGAACTCCTGGCCCCTGGCCGCTTCGGCGGCGGCCGCCTTGCGGGCCTTCTCGGCCTCCTCCTCCGCCTCCATCTCGGCGAACACGTCGATGGGCGGCGGTGCCTTGGCGAGGAAGACCCAGGTCAGGTAGACCGCGAGCAGGAAGGGCGGGATCTTCAGGGCGACCAGCACCCAGCCGAGCTGAGCGGTGTCGGCCCACCAGTACAGCGGGAAGAGGATCGCGCACTTGGCGAGCAGGATCAGCCCCCAGGCGTAGCTGGCCTTGGTGTACGCCTTCTTGCGGCCGGGGTTACGGGTGCGCCAGGAGAGGTTCTCCTTGAACACCGGACCCAGGATGAGGCCGATCAGCGGCAGGCCGGCGGCCGCGGTGACCAGGTAGGCCAGGGCGAGGCCCAGGGTGTAGAGCATGCCCGGGAGGTAGAAGTCCTTGGCGTTGCCCGTCATCTTGGCGAAGACCACGCCGAAGGCCACGCCGAAGACGCCGCTGAAGGCGTGCTTGACGGTGTCCTTGCGGATCAGCCGCACGACCACGAGCGCCAGCGACACCGCCAGGGCCGCGATGGCCGAGGCGGTGAGGTTCTTGTTGATGGTGAAGATCGTGACGAAGAGCAGCCCGGGGAGGACCGTCTCCACCATGCCCCTCACGCCGCCGAAGGCTTCGAAGAGCGCGGCCTCGGTGACCGCCCTGCTGTCGGCCTCCTGCTGGTCGGTGGTGCGGTCCGTGTCGGACGTCGGCTTGTCGAGAGACGTCACCGGCTACTCCTTGCCGAGCGGTCGGAGTTCGTATTTGGGGTTGAACAGCACCCGGCGGCCGTGGCTCATGGCGATCCGGCCGGACGCGATGAGCTTGCGGCCCGGTTCTATGCCCTGGATGGAGCGGCGGCCGAGCCAGACCACGTCGAGCGGTGCGGTGCCGTCGAAGAGCTCCGCCTCCAGGGCGGGCACTCCGGCGCGCGGCCGCAGGGTGACCGTCCGCAAGGTACCAGTGACCTTCACGATCTGGCGGTCGGTGCATTCGGAGATCCGGGTGCACCCCGACGCCTGCGAGTCCTCCTCCAGCTCCTCGCACTCCAGGTCCTCCTGGGAGCTGGAAAGCCGGTCGAGCATGCGCCGGAAGCGCCCGGAGGGCCGGTCGCCCTTGGGCGGCTTCGCGGATCGAGGAACAGCACTCATACCCGAAGGGTACCGGTCCCACGAGGTCATGGCGGGTGGCCGCCGTCTCACCCGTACGGAGGACGCGTACGCGCCCGCCCGCCGGTTTCAGGCGCGCTCGAAGCGGTAACCCATGCCGGGTTCGGTGACGAAGTGGCGGGGGTGGGAGGGGTCCGCTTCCAGCTTCCGCCTGAGCTGGGCCATGTAGACGCGCAGGTAGTTGGTCTCGGTGCCGTACGAGGGCCCCCAGACCTCCTGGAGCAGCTGGCGCTGGCTGACGAGCCGGCCGCCGTTGCGGACCAGGACCTCCAGCAGGTGCCACTCGGTGGGGGTGAGCCGTACGTCGCGGCCCTCGCGGTGGACCTTCTTCGCGGCGAGGTCGACGGTGAAGCCCTCGGTCTCCACGACGACGACCTGGTCGCCGCCGTCCTGGCCGACCGGCTCGGCGCGGCGCACCGCGGCCCGCAGCCGGGCCAGCAGCTCGTCCATGCCGAAGGGCTTGGTCACGTAGTCGTCGGCCCCCGCGTCGAGCGCCTCGACCTTCTCGTCGGAGGTGTGCCGGGCCGAGAGGACCAGGATCGGGACCCGGGTCCAGCCGCGCAGGCCCCGGATCACGTCGACGCCGTCCATGTCGGGCAGCCCGAGGTCGAGGACGACGACGTCGGGGTGGCGGGCGGCGGCGAGCTGGAGGGCGGTGGCCCCGTCGGGCGCGGCGTCCACCTCGTACTTGCGCGCCTTCAGGTTGATCACGAGGGCGCGTACGATCTGCGGCTCGTCGTCCACCACAAGCACCCGGGTCATCGGGGTCCTGCCTTTCTGCTGGGCGTACGTCGGTGCGGGGAGGTCCGTGCGGTTCATGAGGTGATCCGCGCGGGGAGGCCGGGGGCGGCCGGGGCGTGGCCGGGTGCCGCCTTGAGGGTCAGGACCATGGTGAGGCCGCCGCCCGGGGTGTCCTCGGCGTCGAGCGTGCCGCCCATGGACTCGGCGAAGCCCCGGGCCACCGCGAGGCCGAGCCCGACGCCGGCGCCGCGCGGGGCGTCTCCGTAGCGCTGGAAGGGCTCGAAGATGCGCTCCTTGCCCTCGTCGGGGACGCCCCGGCCGCGGTCGGCCACGCGGAGTTCGACGCGGGTGCCGTGCGCGCTGGCCGCCACGGTGACGCGGTCGCCGTCGGGGCTGTACTTCACGGCGTTCTCCACGATGTTGGCGACGGCCCGTTCCAGGAGGCCGGGGTCGACGGCCACCATGGGCAGGGTCTCGGGTATGTCCAGGTCGACGCTGCCCTCGGGGACGCCGCCGAGGGCCATGGGCACCACCTCGTCCAGGTCGATCTCCCGGATGAGCGGGGTGACCGTGCCGGTCTGGAGGCGGGACATGTCGAGGAGGTTGCCGACGAGGTGGTCGAGGCGGTCGGCACCGGCCTCGATGCCTTCCAGGAGCTCCGCCTCGTCGTCGTCGGACCAGGCGACATCGTCCGAGCGCAGGGAGGAGACGGCGGCCTTGATCGCCGCGAGGGGCGTGCGCAGGTCGTGGCTGACGGCGGCCAGGAGCGCGGTCCTGATGCGGTTGCCCTCGGCGAGCCTGCGGGCCTCCTCGGCCTCGTCCACCAGCCGCTGGCGGTCCAGGACGACGGCGGCCTGGGCGGCGAACGCGCCCAGCACCCGGCGGTCCTCGGCGGGCAGCACCCGGCCGGTCAGTGCCAGGGCCATGTGGTCGCCGACGGGCATGTCCACGTCGGCGTCCTCGGGCCGGGCGGCCGGGGCCGGGCCGACGCTGCCGGCGGAGGTCCAGGGGTCGACGTCGCTGCGGCGCTCCAGCAGCGCGACGGACCCCATGCCGAAGGTCTCCCGGACCCGGTCCAGGAGCGCGGCGAGCGTGGTCTCGCCGCGCAGCACGCTGCCGGCCAGGAACGACAGGATCTCGGACTCCGCGCGCAGCCGGGCGGCCTGGTGGGTGCGGCGGGCGGCGAGATCCACCACGGAGGCCACCGCGACGGCCACCGCGAAGAAGATCACGATGGCGACGAAGTTCTCCGGGTCCTGGACGGTGAGGGTGTGGGTGGGCGGGGTGAACCAGTAGTTCAGGAGCAGGGAGCCGCCCGCGGCCGCGGCGAGGGCGGGCAGCAGTCCGCCGATGAGGGCGGCGGCGACGGTCATGAAGAGGAAGAGCAGGACGTCGTTGGCGAGCCCGGGACCGGATCCGAGGGCCTTGAGGAGCACGGCGAGGAGGACCGGGCCGCCGACGCCGGCCACCCAGCCCCACATGATGCGGGCGCGCCCGAGGCGGGCGCCGCGGGCGATGGGCAGGCCCCGGCCCTTGGCGACCTCGTCGTGGGTGACGATGTGGACGTCGAGGTCGGTGCCGGACTCGCGGGCGACGGTGGCGCCGACTCCGGGTCCGTAGATGTACTGCCAGGTCTTGCGGCGGCTGGAGCCCAGGACGATCTGGGTGGCGTTGACGCCCCGGGCGAACTCCAGGAGCGCCGACGGTATGTCGTCGCCGATGACGTGGTGGAAGGTGCCGCCCAGGTCCTCCACGAGTGTGCGCTGGACGGCCAGCTCCTTGGGCGAGGCCGAGGTCAGCCCGTCGCTGCGGGCGATGTAGACGGCCAGGATCTCGCTGCCGGAGCCCTTGGCCGCCATCCGGGCGGCGCGGCGGATGAGGGTGCGGCCCTCGGGGCCTCCGGTGAGGCCGACGACGATGCGTTCGCGGGCCTGCCAGGTGGTGCGGATGTTGTGCTCGCCCCGGTACTGCTGGAGGTATTCGTCCACGCGGTCGGCGACCCAGAGGAGGGCCAGCTCACGCAGGGCGGTGAGGTTGCCGGGGCGGAAGTAGTTGGAGAGGGAGGCGTCGATCCGGTCGGGCTTGTAGATGTTGCCGTGGGCCATGCGGCGGCGCAGGGCCTGGGGCGACATGTCGACCAGTTCGAGCTGCCCGGCCCGGCGGACGACCTCGTCGGGCACGGTCTCGCGCTGGCGTACGCCGGTTATGGACTCGACCACGTCGCCGAGGGACTCCAGGTGCTGGATGTTGACGGTCGAGACGACGTCGATGCCGGCCTGGAGCAGTTCCTCGACGTCCTGCCAGCGCTTGGCGTTGCGGGAGCCGGGCACGTTGGTGTGGGCCAGCTCGTCCACCAGGGCGACGGCCGGGGCGCGATCGAGTACCGCGTCGATGTCCATCTCGGTGAAGACGGCCGAGCGGTGCTCGATCTCGCGGCGGGGGACCACTTCGAGGCCGTGCAGCAGCGTCTCGGTGCGCGGGCGGTCGTGGTGCTCGACGAAGCCGACGACGCAGTCGGTGCCGCGTTCGACGCGCCGGTGCGCCTCGGCGAGCATCGCGTACGTCTTGCCGACGCCGGGTGCCGCACCGAGGTAGATCCGAAGTTTGCCGCGCGCCATGGCCCCATTGTCTTCCGAAACCGGCGGCTGCCGTCGTGGCAGCCATGGTTCGAAAGTACCTGGTGGATTTCCGGCATATCAGGCGGAGGGTGGGGAAGCGGCGGGATTTGACGTAACTCTGATACCGGTTCCCGGCCGCTGGTCAGTGCTCGATGATGTGGCCGTCGCTGAGTTCGAGGACCCGGTCGGCGAGGCCGAGGAGCTGGGCGTCGTGGGTGGCGACGAGCGCGGTGACGCCCTCGCTGTGGACGACGGCGCGCAGCAGCTCCATCACCGCGAGGCCGGTCTCGGCGTCGAGCTGCCCGGTCGGCTCGTCGGCGATCAGCAGGGCGGGACGGTTGGCGAGCGCGCGGGCGATGGCGACGCGCTGCTGCTGGCCGCCGGAGAGTTCGCCGGGGCGCTGGGCGGCGTGGTCGGCGAGGCCGACGAGGGACAGCAGCAGCGACACCCGCTCCTCGCGCTCCTTGGGGTCGGCCTTGCGCAGCCGCAGGGGCACGCCGACGTTCTCGGAGGCGGTCAGGATCGGGATCAGGCCGAATGACTGGAAGATGAAGCCGACCCGGTCCCGGCGCAGCTCCAGGAGCCCGTTCTCGCCGAGCGAGGAGAGGTCGGTGCCGTCGACGGTGATCCGGCCGCCGTCCGGGGTGTCGAGGCCGCCGACGAGGTTGAGCAGGGTCGTCTTGCCGGAGCCGGAGCGCCCCTTGAGGGCGACGAGCTCGCCGCGCGGCACCTCGAAGGAGACGCCGCGCAGCGCGTGCACCGCTCCCGTGCCGGAGCCGTAGGAGCGGTGCAGGTCCTCGACGCGGACCATGGGGCCGTCGGCTACGGCCGTGCCGGCGCCCCCGCCGGTGCTGGTGGCGGCGGTGTTCTCGGTCATGGCGCTCCCCCGTGGGTCCTCGGTCCTGTCGGCCGCCAGTATGTGCGGGTGGCGGGGGAGCGGGCAATGCCCCTCCTGTCAGCGCGCCCCGGTCAGCAGCTGCCGCAGGGCGATGTTGAGCCGGAGGACGTTGACGCGCGGTTCCCCGACGAAGCCGAGATCGCGGCCCTCGGTGTGCCGCTCCACCAGCTCGGCGACCCGACCGGCGGCGAGGTGGTTGCGTGCGGCGACACGGCGGACCTGGAGGTGCGCGTACGCCGGTGAGATGTCCGGGTCGAGTCCGGAGGCGGACGAGGTGACCGCGTCGGGCGGTACCGCGTCGGGGTCGACCGGATGGCCTGGGACGGAGTTGTCCCGGACGACGGCCGCTCTGGCCGCGGTGACCCGGTCGATCAGCTCGGGGTTGTCGCCGGCGAGGTTGGACGCGCCGGACACCAGCAGCGAGTACTGGGTGTTACGGCTGTTGGTGCCGAGCCCTTCGGAGGGGCGCGGCTGGAACCACCTGAGATCCGGGGCGCCTCCCGGCAGGTCGTAGCGCTGGCCGATGAGGGCGGAGCCGACGGTCCTGCCCTGCACGGTGATCTCGGAGCCGTTGGCGCGGCCGGGCATGAGCGCCTGGGCGGCACCGGTGACGGCGAGCGGGTAGAGGACGCCGCAGACCAGGGTGAGGGCTAGCAGGGCGCGCAGGGCGGCCCAGACCTGGCGGACGGGGTTGCGTACGGGTGTGTTCATGGCGGGTCAGCCGATTCCGGGGACGAGGGAGAGGAGCAGGTCGATGAGCTTGATGCCGGCGAAGGGGGCGATCAGGCCGCCGATGCCGTAGACGGCGAGGTTGCGCCGCAGCATGGACGCGGCGCCGCCGGGCCGGTAGCGGACGCCCCTGAGGGCGAGCGGGACGAGCGCGACGATGATCAGCGCGTTGAAGATCACCGCGGAGAGGATCGCGGTGCGCGGCGAGGACAGGTCCATGATGTTGAGCCGGTCCAGGCCCGGGTGGAGCGCGGTGAACATCGCGGGGATGATCGCGAAGTACTTCGCCACGTCGTTGGCCAGGGAGAACGTGGTGAGCGCCCCGCGCGTGATCAGCAGCTGCTTGCCGATCTCCACGATCTCGATGAGCTTGGTCGGGTCGGAGTCCAGGTCGACCATGTTCCCGGCCTCCTTGGCGGCCGAGGTCCCTGTGTTCATGGCTACGCCGACGTCGGCCTGGGCGAGCGCCGGGGCGTCGTTGGTGCCGTCACCGGTCATCGCGACGAGCCCGCCGCCGGCCTGTTCGCGCTTGATGAGGGCCATCTTGTCCTCGGGCGTGGCCTCGGCGAGGAAGTCGTCCACCCCGGCCTCCTCGGCGATGGACTTCGCGGTCAGCGGGTTGTCGCCGGTGATCATGACGGTACGGATGCCCATGCGGCGCAGCTCGGCGAAACGTTCCGGCATGCCTTCCTTGACGACGTCCTTGAGGTGGACGACACCCAGGACCCGCGCCCCCTGCCCGTCCTCCACGGCCACCAGGAGCGGGGTGCCGCCGGCCGCCGCGATGCGGTCGGCGAGGGTCCGTGCCTCGTCGGGAACGCCGCCGCCGCGCTCCTTCACCCAGGCGACGATCGCTCCGGTGGCGCCCTTGCGGACCTTGCGCCCGTCCACGTCCACGCCCGACATGCGGGTGCGGGCGGTGAAGGCGGCCCAGGTGGCGCCGGACAGCTCGCCCGCGTGGCGTTCGCGCAGCCCGTAGCGCTCCTTGGCGAGGACGACCACGGACCGGCCCTCGGGCGTCTCGTCGGCCAGCGAGGCGAGCTGGGCGGCGTCCGCGAGTTCCGCTCCGGTGACCCCGGCGACGGGCAGCAGTTCGGTGGCGCGGCGGTTGCCGAGGGTGATGGTCCCGGTCTTGTCGAGCAGCAGCGTCGAGACGTCACCGGCCGCTTCGACGGCCCGTCCGGACATCGCGAGCACGTTGCGCCGTACGAGCCGGTCCATGCCCGCGATGCCGATCGCGGAGAGCAGCGCGCCGATGGTGGTCGGGATGAGGCAGACCAGGAGCGCGGTGAGCACGATCATGGACTGCGCGTCACCCGCGTACACGGCGAAGGGCTGGAGGGTGACGACGGCGAGCAGGAAGACGACGGTGAGGGACGCCAGGAGGATGTTCAGGGCGATCTCGTTGGGCGTCTTCTGCCGTGCGGCGCCCTCGACCAGGGCGATCATGCGGTCGATGAAGGTCTCGCCGGGCTTGGTGGTGATCCGGACGACGATCCGGTCGGAGAGCACCTTGGTACCGCCGGTGACGGCGCTGCGGTCGCCGCCGGACTCGCGGATGACCGGGGCGGACTCGCCGGTGACGGCGGACTCGTCCACGCCGGCCACGCCCTCGACGACGTCCCCGTCGCCGGGCACGATGTCCCCCGCCTCGCAGACGACCAGGTCGCCGACGCGGAGGCCGGTGCCCGCGACGCGCTCCTCGCCGCCGCCGGTGAGGCGGCGGGCGACGGTGTCCGTCTTCGCCCGGCGCAGGCTGTCCGCCTGGGCCTTGCCGCGGCCCTCGGCGACCGCCTCCGCGAGGTTGGCGAAGACCGTGGTGAGCCAGAGCCAGCCGGTGATCGCCCAGCCGAACCAGTCGCCGGGGTCCCGGGCGGCGAGGACGGTGGTGAAGACGGACCCCACGAGGACCACGAACATGACCGGTGAGGCGGCCATCGCGCGGGGGTGGAGCTTGCGCAGTGCTTCGGGCAGCGCGGCGAGCAGCGTCTTGGGGTCGGACAGCGCGGCGCCGGCGGTCATCGGGCCCTCCTGCTTCGTACGAGTGGTCATGACGCCAGCCCCTCGGCCAGCGGACCCAGGGCGAGGGCCGGGAAGTACGTCAGGCCGGCGACGACCACGACGACCGCGGCCAGCAGTCCGCTGAACAGCGGGGTGTGGGTGGGCAGGGTGCCCGGGGTCGCCGGGACGGGCCGCTGCTCGGCGAGCGAGCCGGCGAGGGCCAGGACGAACACCATGGGCAGGAACCGGCCGAGCAGCATCGCGAGCCCGATCGTGATGTTGAACCACGGGGTGTCCGCGGCGAGCCCGGCGAACGCCGAGCCGTTGTTGTTGGCGCCCGAGGTGTAGGCGTAAAGGATCTCGGAGAAGCCGTGCGCCCCGGGGTTGGCCACCGAGTCGGGCGGGGTGGGCAACGCGACGGCAGCGGCGGTGAAGCCGAGCACCAGGGCCGGGGTGATCAGGAGGTAGCAGGCGGCGAGCTTGATCTCGCGGGTGCCGATCTTCTTGCCGAGGTATTCGGGCGTGCGGCCGACCATCAGTCCGGCGACGAACACGGCTATGAGCGCCATGATCAGCATGCCGTAGAGGCCGGAGCCGACGCCGCCGGGGGCGATCTCGCCGAGCTGCATGCCGAGCAGCGTGATGCCGCCGCCGAGGCCGGTGAACGAGGAGTGGAAGGAGTTCACCGCGCCCGTCGAGGTGAGCGTGGTGGCGACGGCGAACAGGGAGGAGCCGCCGGTCCCGAACCGGGTCTCCTTGCCCTCCGTCGCCCCGCCCGCGAGCTCGAAGGCGGCGCCGTGGTGGGCGGACTCGGTCCACATCATCAGCGCGGAGAAGCCGAGCCAGAAGACGAGCATCGTGGCGAGCAGCGCGTACCCCTGCCGGACCGAACCGACCATGCGGCCGAAGGTGCGGGTGAGGGCGAACGGGATGACGAGGATCAGGAAGATCTCGAAGAGGTTGGACAGACCGCCGGGGTTCTCGAAGGGGTGGGCCGCGTTGGCGTTGAAGTAGCCGCCCCCGTTGGTGCCCAGCTCCTTGATGGCCTCCTGGGAGGCGACCGCGCCGCCGTTCCACTGCTGCGCGCCGCCCGTGAACTGCCCGACCTCGTGGACGCCGGAGAAGTTCTGGATCGCCCCGCAGGCGACGAGGACGAGTGCGCCGACGATCGCGATCGGCAGCAGGACGCGTACGGTGCCGCGCACCAGGTCGGCCCAGAAGTTGCCGAGTTCCCCGGTGCGGGAGGCGGCGAACCCTCGTACGAGGGCCACCGCGACGGCCATGCCGACGGCGGCGGAGACGAAGTTCTGCACGGCGAGGCCGCCGGTCTGCACGACGTGGCCCATCGCCTGCTCGCCGGCGTACGACTGCCAGTTGGTGTTGGCGACGAACGAGGCGGCCGTGTTGAACGCCTGGTCCGGGCTGATCGAGGAGAAGCCGAGCGATCCGGGCAGGGCGCCCTGGAGCCGTTGCAGCAGGTAGAGGAAGAGGACGCTCACGGCGGAGAAGGCGAGAACGCCGCGCAGGTAGGCGGCCCGGCGCATCTGCGCGTCGGGGTCGGCGCCCACCGCCCGGTAGATCCACCTCTCGGCCCGCAGATGGCGGGTCGAGGTGTAGACGCGGGCCATGTGGTCACCGAGCGGTCGGTATGCCAGCCCCAGCGCGACGACGAGCGCGAGGAGCTGAAGCACGCCGGAGAGGACGGGGCTCATGTCGGGCTCAGAACCTCTCCGGGAAGAGGAGGGCCAGGACGAGGTATCCCAGCAGGGCGGCGGCCACGACGAGGCCGGCCACGTGGTCCGCGGTCACAGCTTCGCCACCCCCCTGGCGACGAGTGCCACCAGCGCGAAGACCGCGATCGTGGTGACGACGAAGGCCGCATCGGCCATCGGATGCTCCTGAATGAGGTGTCGATGAATCGGACCCCCTGAGCAAACAGCCGGCAGACACCGCCGTGACCTGCGTTGATGCCCCTCTTACGGAAGTGGGCCCGGCCTTGACGACGCCTGTACGCCGCCCATACGCGCCCCGTACGCGCCGGCGCACGCAAAAGCCGGTGGGCCGCACCCCCGGGAAGGGGTACGGCCCACCGGCCGGTGTCCGCGGGTGCGGGTCAGCGCACCTCGGTGATCTCGGGACCGCGCTGGAGGCCCGCCATGCCACCGGAGAACTTCGAGCCCTCCTGCTCCTCCTGCTGGACACCCTCGGGCACCATCTGGGCGTCGTTGGGGAGCTTGAGGACGATCGGGTCGCGCGGGGCCATCGGGCCCTCGCCGCGGACCACCACGGTGTCACGGAAGACCGACTCCAGGAGCCCGGCGGCCTCCGGCTGCACGGCGCCCTGGCCGGAGATCACGCCGCGCAGGAACCAGCGCGGGCCGTCGACACCGACGAAGCGCACCAGCTGCACGCCGTTCGCCCCGTCGGGCAGCTGTACGGGGACCTGAGCGCGCAGCTCCCAGCCCAGCGGGCCCTCGACCTCGTCGATGATGCCGCCCTGCTGGGTGATGCCCGTGGCGATCTCCTCGCGGACCTCGCCCCAGATGCCCTCCTTCTTGGGGGCGGCGAACGCCTGGAGCTGGATCGCGCTGTCGCGCATCACGACGGTGGCGGCGACGATCGCGTCACCGGCGACCTCGACACGCAGCTCCATGCCCTCGACTCCGGGCACGAAGATGCCGCCCAGGTCGACCCGGCCGTCGGCGGGCTGGGACACCTCGCTGACGTCCCACGGGCCGTCCGGGCGCGGCGCCGGCGGAAGGTTCGTCCGGCGGGTCTCGCCCTCGGCGTCATCCTGCTCGTCGACGACCTGCTCGGCCTCGCGCGCCTCGGCCGCCGTGTCATCGGCGGCACCACTGTTCTTGCGACGTCCGAACACGTCACTGTCCTTCCCGGTCGGATTCGACCGAAGCGTAGCTGTTCCCGCCCTGGGGAACCCCGCCCCGGACGCCATCAACATCAACGGCGGCATGGCCGCCGGTGGACCCGAAGCCCCCTTCGGCCCGCGCCGAGCCGGGAAGCTCCGACACCTCGTGGAAGCGCACCTTCTCGACCTGCTGCACGACCAGTTGGGCAATCCGGTCGAACCGCTCGAACCGCACGGACTCGCGCGGGTCGAGATTGATGACGATCACTTTGATCTCTCCACGGTACCCGGCATCGACCGTCCCCGGGGCATTCACCAGGGCGACTCCGCAGCGGGCGGCGAGACCTGATCGTGGGTGCACGAACGCGGCGTACCCGTCGGGCAGGGCGATCGAAACCCCGGTGGGCAGTACGGCCCGCTCCCCCGGTGCCAGTTCGGCGGCCTCGGTCGTCACGAGGTCCGCGCCGGCGTCTCCGGGGTGCCCGTAGGCAGGAAGCGGAACGTCCGGGTCGACCCGGCGGATCAGGACGTCGACGGGATGGCGCGTCACGGGTTCACCTCGAAGGCGCGGGCGCGCCTGACCTGGTCGGGGTCGGCCATGGCGGCCTGGATCTCGGCCGGCCGGCCGTTCTCGATGAAGTGGTCGACCTTGACCTCGATGAACAGGGCGTCGGCCCGCACCGCGACCGGCCCCTCCGGGCCGCCGATCCGGCCGGTCGCCCGGGAGTAGATCTTCCGCCCGTGCACGGCGGTGACCTCGGCGTCGAGGAACAGCACGGTGTCGACGGGGACGGGGCGTGCGAAGTCGGTCTCCAGCCGTCCGGTGACGGCGATGACCCGCAGCAGCCAGTTCAGCGAGCCGAGCGTCTCGTCCAGCGCCGTGGCCAGCACCCCGCCGTGCGCGAGGCCCGGGGCGCCCTGGTGGGCCGCCTTCACGGTGAACTCGGCGGTCACCCTGACGCCCTCGCCGGCCCGCGCCTGGAGGTGCAGCCCGTGGGGCTGGCCGGAGCCGCAGCCGAAGCAGTGCTCGTAGTGCGCGCCGAGGAGCTCGCCGGGGGCCGGGGCGTCGGGGTGCCGGACCGGTTTCACCGCGTCGGCCGGGGGCGTCAGAGCCGCTGATGTTCCACTCACAGGCGCTGACCTTACCCGCGCGGGTACCCGGCGGTCGCGCCGTGCCAAGCTGGAGCCATGCAGCCTTCGACCCCGCCCTACGACGAACGCCTCACCGCACCCCGTTCGTGGTGGCTGATCGCCGTCCTGATCGGCATCGCGTGCGCGCTGATGCTGCTGCCGCTGGGCACTCTGCCGCTCCTCGCCGGTCTGGCCGGCGGCACGGTCCTGTCGGCCGTCGCGGTCAGCTCGTACGGCTCCGCCCGCATCCGGGTGGTGGCGGGCGCGCTCGTCGCGGGGGACGCCCGCATCCCGGTCTCGGCGCTCGGCGAGGCCGAGGTGCTGGACGCCGAGGAGGCGCGCGCCTGGCGCACGCACAAGGCGGACACCCGGGCCTTCATGCTGCTGCGCAGCTACATCCCGACGGCGGTCCGGGTGGAGGTCACGGACCCGGAGGACCCGACCCCGTACGTCTACCTCTCGACGCGCGACCCGAACGCCCTGGTGGCGGCGCTGCACGCGGCGGTCCGGGCCTAAGGGCCAGGCGTCGCCGGACAGGCGGGACTTTCGAAACACGTCCTAGGAGCTTCCGGGTTCCGGCGGAGGCTGTTCCGGGAGGCGGTCCCAGGGGATCTGCTTCTCGCGCAGGTCCTTCCTGACCCGTTCGGCCAGCTTCCTCGTGTCGCGCCGGTTCATGGACGCGCCGACGGCGGCGCCGACCATGAAGGGGATCAGGCTCGGGAGGTCGCGCACGGTGCGCTTCATGATCTGGCGGCGCAGTTCGCGCTTCATCCGGCCGCTCAGCGCCGCGTCGACCGTGGCGGGGCGGGTGACCTCGATGCCGCGCTCCTCGGTCCAGGCGGTGAGGTAGGCGGTCGAGCGCCGGGCGATGCCGCCCGGGGGACGGCGTCCGTAGACCTCGTGCAGCTCGGCGACGAGCTTCATCTCTATGGCGGCCACGCCGGTGACCTCGGCGGCCAGCTCGGCGAACATCGCGGGTGGCAGGGGCATCATGGCCGCCGCGCCGATTCCGGCGCCGACGGTGGCGGTCGCGCGGCTCGCGCCCACGACGAGCCGGTCCGCGATCTCCTCCGGCCCGAGGCCGGGAAAGTGCTTGCGCAGGGTGGCGAGGTCGCGCACAGGGACGCGGGGAGCGATGTGGATGATCAGGTCCGCGATATGACCGATCGCTTCCTTGGCGCTCTCCCCGCCCTTGCGTACGCCCCGTTTCACTGAACTCAGACGGCCTGCCCCGGTCACGGGCTCCGTCCTGCCGACCTGTCCGGCCCCATCGGCCGTGTCGACTCCGGCAGCCTCACGGGCTGCGCGTACCGCTACTTCGGCTGCTTCGAGCGAGGCCGCCTGCAGGCCCCGCTCGTTCTCCTGTCCGTCCGGCGAGAGTGGCAGGGCGGACCGCTCGGCAGGCGCCTGGGCGCCTTCTGCCGGGCGTGTACCGCCCTGGTGCGCCTCCGGTGGCTTTCTGCCCCAGGGGCGCCGCTTGCGGAACGGTGTGTCCCCTGCCACGGCCGACCGGATCTCAGTCGCAGTCGCGGCAGATCGGCTGGCCGTTCTTCTCGCGGGCCAGCTGACTGCGGTGGTGCACGAGGAAGCAGCTCATGCAGGTGAACTCGTCGGCCTGCTTGGGCAGGACCCGTACGGCCAGTTCCTCGTTGGACAGGTCTGCGCCGGGCAGCTCAAGGCCCTCGGCCGCGTCGAACTCGTCGACGTCGACGGCGGACGCCGTCTTGTCGCTCCGGCGCGCCTTCAGCTCTTCAAGGCTGTCCTGATCGACGTCGTCGTCGGTCTTGCGTGGGGTGTCGTAATCCGTTGCCATGTCGCTCTCCCCCTCTGGGTGTCTGCGGTGTCTCAAGCGCTCGTAACGCGTGAGAGGCCGGACTTGTGCCCGACCTGAGGCGGAGATTTTGCCTCACATCAAGGTCTGTTACTCAATCGACACCCAAAAGGACCGCTCGGGAGTGATCGGCTTGGGTGGCGATGGGGACCGTACACGGTCCCGGCGGCGCCCTTCACAGGCGCCACCCCGTGTACTTCCCGTCATGCCTGCCCCCGAAAACCCGGTGTTTCGCCGGGTTTCCGGTGACTTCCCTGGTCACGGAGTGTGGACAGGGAGTTATTCGCTCCTGTGATCGATCACACACGGTTCCTTCGGGATCAGGTCCCGAAAATTCCGCTCAAAGCGAACAAAAAATAATCAGTACGCAAAGCGCCTCTCGCGCCCGTCAGACCGGCAGTGAGACGCGCATCACAAGACCACCGCCTTCGCGGGGCTCGGCGATGATACGGCCGCCGTGGGCCCGGGCGACGGACCGTGCGATCGACAGACCGAGCCCGACCCCCTTGTCGCTGCCCGTCCGCTCCGTACGCAGCCGTCTGAAGGGCTCGAAGAGGTTGTCGATCTCGTACGCGGGGACCACGGGGCCCGTGTTCGAGACGACGAGCACCGCCTGGCCGGGCAGCAGCGCCGTGGTCACCTCGACCCAGCCGCCCTCCGGGACGTTGTAGCGGACGGCGTTCTGCACGAGGTTCAGCGCGATGCGCTCCAGCAGGACGCCGTTGCCCTGGACGACGGCCTCGGCCAGCTCCTCGCGCATCTCGACGCCCTTGGCCTCGGCCTCGCCGCGCGCCTGGTCCACGGCGCGCGAGGCGACCTCGGCGAGGTCGACGGCTTTGCGCTCGACGATCTGGTTGTCGCTGCGGGCCAGCAGCAGCAGGCCCTCCACCAGCTGCTCGCTGCGCTCGTTGGTGGCCAGCAGCGTCTTGCCCAGTTGCTGGAGCTCGGGCGGGGCCTCCGGGTCGGAGAGGTGGACCTCCAGCAGCGTGCGGTTGATGGCGAGCGGCGTGCGCAGCTCGTGCGAGGCGTTGCCGACGAACCGCTGCTGCGCGGTGAAGGCCCGCTCCAGCCGGTCCAGCATGTCGTCGAAGGTGTCGGACAGCTCCTTGAGCTCGTCGTCGGGCCCGTCCAGCTCGATGCGCCGGGCCAGGTCCGTGCCGGCCACGGTCCGGGCGATGCGGGTGATCCGGCCCAGCGGCGAGAGCACCCTGCCGGCCATCCCGTAACCGAAGGCGAAGGCGATGATGCTGAGGCCCACCAGGGCCAGCAGCGACCGGTTGAGCAGCGTGTCCAGCGCCTGCTGGCGCTGGTGGTTGACGCAGGAGTTCATCGCCGCGTTGACCGCGCTCGGCGAGTTGCCCTCTTCCAGGAGGTTGCAGACGTCGCTGGAGACATGACCGTCGACGATCTTGAACGGGAGGTCGCTGCCCACGTGCAGGGCCTGGGCGGCGAGCATGTAGATGATCGACAGCAGCAGGATGCCCGCGATCAGGAACATGCCGCCGTACAGCAGCGTGAGCCGTATCCGGATGGTCGGGCGCAGCCACGGGTAGGGAGGCTCCTGCTGTTTGGGCTCCCAGGTGGGCTTGGGGGGCGCCGCCATGGGCGGCGGGACGGTGGGCACCGGCGTCAGATCCGGTAGCCGGAGCCGGGCACGGTGACGATCACCGGCGGCTCGCCGAGTTTGCGGCGCAGGGTCATGACGGTCACCCGGACGACATTGGTGAACGGGTCGGTGTTCTCGTCCCACGCCTTCTCCAGCAGCTGCTCCGCCGAGACGACGGCGCCCTCGCTGCGCATCAGGACCTCCAGGACGGCGAACTCCTTGGGCGCGAGCTGGACCTCCTGGCCGCCCCGGAACACCTCCCGGCGGTTGGGGTCCAGCTTGATGCCGGCCCGTTCGAGGACGGGCGGCAGGGCGACGGTCGTACGCCGGCCGAGGGCCCGCACCCGGGCGGTCAGCTCACTGAACGCGAAGGGCTTGGGCAGATAGTCGTCGGCGCCCAGCTCCAGGCCCTCCACCCGGTCGCTGACGTCCCCGGACGCGGTGAGCATGAGCACCCGGGTCGGCATGCCGAGCTCCACGATCCGGCGGCAGACGTCGTCGCCGTGGACCAGGGGCAGGTCGCGGTCGAGCACGACCACGTCGTAGTCGTTGACCTCGATACGCTCCACGGCCGCGGCCCCGTCGTACACGACATCGACGGCCATGGCCTCACGGCGCAATCCGGTGGCCACCGCATCGGCGAGCAGCTGCTCGTCCTCCACGACGAGTACGCGCACGGCGCTTCCTTCCCTAGAACTTCGCAAGCGGACTGCACTACGGGGCTCAGGGGCGTCCGCGACGGCGCGGCCGCCCGCGCCGCGGGCACGGCCCCGGCGCACTTGTGCGGCTCCATCCTGCCCGTAACCCGCATAAACCGGCGGTAAGACGTCCCGCCCCCACCTGCGGCTTCGAGGAAGCAACGGGATTTACCGGCCAGTTGAGGTTTCTCTGAGCTTCGGGCGGGGGAGTACGCATTCACACCCGCGATCACGTCTTCCCATGTGGCGTTGTCACAGGCCCCTCCGTCCCCCGGAGAGTGCGTGATCACCCGCCCTACCGCCTCGGCGGAGGGAAACCCGGGCACACCCCCGTGCCACCGACCCACGATGAGGGGGCGCTTCATGGACGCTTTCACCGCAGGTCTGCTGCAACGCATCAAGACGACCGAGGACGACCTCACGAAGGCCCGCGAGACGGGCGACGACTTCCTCGCGGACGTCGAGCAGAGCGAGCTGGACGACCTCCGTCGTCTCGCCGCCGAGCACGGTGTGCGGATCAGTACGACGACGAACGCCTGACCGTCGCTATGGGCCAAGGGCCCCGCAGCCGCTCCACAGCGGCCGCGGGGCCCTTCCGGCGTCCCCGGACGCCCGGCGACGCCCCGGTCAGTCGTGCCAGGCGCCCAGCCCGTCCAGGAGGGCCTGGAGCGGTTCGAAGACGCCGGGGGACGCCGCGACGGTCAGGTCCCCGTCGGCCGGGCGGCCCGGGCGGCCGCCGGTGAGGGCGCCCGCCTCCCGGGCGATGACGTCCCCCGCGGCCAGGTCCCAGGGGTGCAGCCCGCGCTCGAAGTAGCCGTCGAGCCGTCCGGCGGCCACGTCGCAGAGGTCGATCGCCGCGGAGCCGCCGCGCCGGATGTCCCGGACCTGCGGGATGAGGTCGTACGCCACCTCGGCCTGGTGGGCCCGGACCTCGGCGACGTAGTTGAAGCCGGTGGCCACCAGCGCCTCGGAGAGCGGGGCGGTGGGCCGGCATCGCAGCCGGACGGGTTCGTCGCCGTACAGGCCTCCGGTGACGAAGGCACCGTGGCCGCGGCGCGCGAAGTACGTCTCGCCGCGCATCGGCACCTCCACCGCGCCGGCGACCCGCTCGCCGTCCACCTCGACGCCGATGGAGACGGCCCAGGACGGGAGCCCGTAGAGGTAGTTCACCGTGCCGTCGAGCGGATCGATCACCCAGCGCACTCCGGTGCTGCCCTCGGCGGTCGTGCCGCCCTCCTCGCCGAGGTAGCCGTCCAGGGGGCGGCGCTCGATCAGGAACTCGGTGATCAGCTTCTCGGCGGCGATGTCCATCTCCGTGACGACGTCGACCGGGCTGGACTTGGTCGCGGCCACGCCCAGCCCCGCCGGACGCCCGTCGCGCAGCAGCCGGCCGGCGAGTCGCGCCGCTTCCAGGGCGAGGTCGAGCAGGACGTCCGATGAGTGGTCGGTCTCGGTCACGGCGCTCCCTTGAGGAGGTTGAGGGCGGTCGGGAGGGGTGGGACAGGGGCGGGCGGGGAAGCGCGAAGGCTCACGCGTAGGGGCTGTCGGCCCCCGCGGCGGCGGGCTTGGGCGCCCTGGCCGGGCAGCAGCCCACCGGGCAGAGGTCGTGGCTCGCGCCCAGCGTCCCGAGGGCGCACCGCTGCGGCTCCCGGCCCTGCTCGGCGGCGGCCCGCTCCAGGACGAGCTCGCGCACGGCGGCGGCGAACCGGGGGTCGGCGCCGACCGTCGCGGAGCGGCGTACCGGCAGGCCCAGCTCGGCGGCCTTTGCGGTGGCCTCGGTGTCGAGGTCGTACAGGACCTCCATGTGGTCCGAGACGAAGCCGATGGGCGCCATCACGACGGCGGGGACCCCGTCGCCGTGGAGCGCGTCCAGGTGGTCGCAGATGTCGGGCTCCAGCCACGGGATGTGCGGCGCGCCGCTGCGCGACTGGTAGACGAGCCGCCACGGGTGGGCCGTGCCGGTCCGCTCGCGCACCGCGTCCACGATCAGCCGGGCCACCTCCAGGTGCTCGGCGACGTACGCGCCGCCGTCCCCGTGCGCCTCCACGGGCCCCGAGGCGTCGGCCGCCGAGAGCGGGATGGAGTGCGTGGTGAAGGCCAGGTGCGCACCGGGGCGCACGTCGTCGGGCAGGTCCGCCAGCGAGGCGAGGACGCCCTCCACCATGGGCTCCACGAAGCCGGGGTGGTTGAAGTAGTGCCGGAGTTTGTCCACGCGCGGGACGGGAAGCCCCTCCGCCTCCAGGGCGGCCAGCGCGTCGGCGAGGTTCTCGCGGTACTGCCGGCAGCCGGAGTACGAGGCGTAGGCGCTGGTCGCCAGGACGGCGATGCGGCGGTGGCCGTCGGCGACCATCTCGCGCAGGGTGTCGGTGAGGTATGGGGCCCAGTTGCGGTTGCCCCAGTAGACCGGCAGGTCCAGCCCGTGCTCGGAGAAGTCCTTGCGCAGCGCGTCGAGCAGCGCTCTGTTCTGGGCGTTGATCGGGCTGACGCCCCCGAACAGGAAGTAGTGCTTGCCGACCTCCTTGAGCCGTTCCTCGGGGATGCCCCGGCCGCGGGTCACGTTCGCCAGGAACGGGACCACGTCGTCCGGGCCTTCGGGACCGCCGAAGGAGAGCAGGAGCAGGGCGTCGTAGGGGGCGGGATCGCGCAGATCGGACATGCCGTCGATCCTGCCACCCGCACCGGGGCGGGGGCGCACCGACGTCCGGAGCGGGCGCTTCCGGCCTCCGCACGGGGTGGCGGGAGGGGTGGATGAATATGCGGGACCCGTGAGTATGATCCCCCTCCAACCGGCCGGTAACCCGTGGTCACCGTCCGGGGGAAGCGCCGGCTGGGTGGGCCGGTTCCTAGGGAAGGGCGCGGGGAAGATGACCGAGACCTACGCACGGACGGCGACGAGCCCATGGCGCAACTGGGCGGGGACCGTCACCGCCCGGCCGGCCCGGACCGTGTCCCCCGCCTCCGTGGACGAGCTGGCCGAGGCGCTGCGCAGGGCGTCGGAGGACGGGCTGCGGGTGAAGCCGGTGGGCACCGGGCACTCGTTCACCGCGACCGCGGCCACCGACGGGCTGCTGATCCGGCCCGATCTGCTGACCGGAATCCGCGAGATCGACCGCAAGGCGATGACGGTGACGGTCGAGGCGGGCACTCCGCTGAAGCGCCTCAATACCGCGCTGGCCCGCGAGGGCCTCTCGCTCACCAACATGGGCGACATCATGGAACAGACGGTCGCCGGAGCCACCTCCACCGGAACGCACGGCACCGGTCGTGACTCGGCGTCCATATCCGCGCAGATACGCGCCCTGGAGATGGTCACCGCGGACGGCACGGTGCTCACCTGTTCGGAGACCGAGAACGCGGACGTCTTCGCGGTGGCACGGATCGGGCTCGGAGCCCTGGGCGTCATCACCGCGATCACCTTCGCCGTGGAGCCGGTCTTCTTGCTGACCGCCCGTGAGGAGCCGATGAGCTTCGATCAGGTGACGGCCCAGTTCGATCAGCTCGTGACCGAGAACGAACACTTCGAGTTCTACTGGTTCCCGCACACCGGGAACTGCAACACCAAGCGCAACAACCGCAGCGCGGGCCCCGCCGCCCCGCCCGGCAAGGTGAGCGGCTGGATCGAGGACGAGCTGCTGTCCAACGGCGTCTTCCAGGTCGCCTGCGCGCTCGGCCGGGCCGTGCCCGCCACGATCCCCTCGATCGCCAGGATCTCCAGCCGGGCCCTGTCGGCGCGTACGTACACCGACATCCCGTACAAGGTGTTCACCAGCCCGCGCCGGGTGCGGTTCGTGGAGATGGAGTACGCGCTGCCGCGTGAGGCCGCCGTCGAGGCGCTGCGCGAGGTCCGGGCGATGGTGGACCGTTCGCCGCTGCGGATCAGCTTCCCGGTGGAGGTGCGCACCGCGCCCGCCGACGACATCGCGCTCTCCACGGCGTCGGGCCGGGAGAGCGCGTACATCGCCGTCCATCTGTACCGGGGGACGCCCTATCAGGCGTACTTCACGGCGGTGGAGCGGATCATGACCGCGCACGGCGGCCGCCCGCACTGGGGCAAGATCAACACCAGGGACGCCGCGTACCTCTCCGGGGTGTATCCGCGTTTCGGTGAATTCACGGCCGTACGGGACCGGCTGGACCCGGACCGGTTGTTCGGCAACGACTACCTGCGCCGGGTCCTGGGCGACTGACCCGGGCTCACTCCCCCGCTCCGGTGCCCTCGGGCGCCGGGGCGCCGTCGGTGGCCGCCGGGTCCGGCGTCGTGCTCTCACCGCCGTCCGTGGCGCTCGGGGTGGGAGTGGGCGTGGGCTCGACGCCGCCCGCCGGGGCCGAGGGGGTCGGCGAGGGCGTCGCCCCTTCGGTGGGAGCGCCGCTCCGGTCCGGCTGCGGGGCGGTGCCCTCGTCGTCCTGGCCGCCGGTGCCGGGCGTCGCGGTGCCGTTCCCGTCCTGCCGGCCGGGGTTCGTCCCGCCCTGGCCGGGGTCACCGGTTTCGGCGGGCTCGGGCGTGGACGGCCCGCTGTCGTGCCCGCCGCGTACGACGGAGCCCACGGTCGTCCCGTGCCCGCCGCTCAGGTCGTCGCCGGAGATCAGTTCGTACGTCGTGATGCCGGCCATCGAGACCGCGAACACCACGGCCGCGCCGATGGCCGACCGTTTCCAGCCACGCAGCCGGGTGCCGTGCGTGGTCGCCTCGGAGAACTCCTCGTCCGGCCCGGCACCTGCGGCGGAACCGCGCAGCACGGTCGTCGCGCCGGGCTCCACGCGGCGCAGCACGGTGGTCGCGTCCGGCTCGGCGCGGCGCAGGAGCGTCGTCTCGTCCGGCTGCGGGCCGACCCGGCGCAGGAGCGTCGTCTCGTCCGGCTGCGGGCCGACCCGGCGCAGGAACGTCGTCTCGTCCGGCTGCGGGCCGACCCGGCGCAGCACCGTCGTGGCGTCGTCCACCGCTCCCAGCAGGGCGGTCTCCTGCGGCAGGGGCGCCGCCGGGTGCCGCGCACCGGTCTCGCGGGTGTGGACGGTCACCTCGCGGTCCGGGTGCTTCACCTGGACCGTCACCTCGCGGATCTGCTCCCCCGTACGACGGAAGAAGTGCTGGAAGACCGAGCCGCCGCAGGTCGCCACGACGCTCATCACTCCGGCGCCCGCGATGGTTCCGTACACACCGAGCTGGGAAGCCGCCACGGCCGCCGCCACCGCGGCGACCGCACTGCCCGCCACCTGGGGCAGGCTCAGATCGATCCGCCTCTCCTTGGGTTCTATGCCACTTTCCGGCTTCTGCACCATTTCCAGCCCTTGATTGACATCTCTCCCACCATGCACCAACTAGGGACACGTGAGCGAAGCCGAAAGTTCCGGTTGCGTGGATTGTGTGAAGCACGACACGGATCATGAGCGGGAGGCGTCGGGAGGGGTAGGCAAGCTCCCGCACCTGACGAGAACTTCGACGGCGCGGCGGTCCACCCACATGGCCCGAATGGAGTACTGTGGCGAGCCCTGGGGCCGGACACCCTCGCGGGCGTCCGGGACCTTCGGGAGGGGGCCGAAGGAGGCACTCGATCCGGCGGCGCACGGCATCGCACGGCGGCCAGCTACACGGAGTGACCATCGGTCACTTTGCGTTGCGCAAGGGCTACCGTGGCATACCGGCGAACAAGGGCTCACGCCCGACACGCCGGGCAACACGGCAATGTTGTGGCAGGCTGCACCCGGGCAGGCCACACTCGACTAGCGGAAGCAGCGACGCACGTGACGTCGGCAGGCACCACCCGGGAGGTCCCCATGCCCGAACTGCGTGTCGTGGCCGTCTCCAACGACGGCACACGACTGGTGCTCAAGGCTGCGGACAGCACGGAGTACACGCTTCCGATCGACGAGCGGCTGCGAGCCGCCGTGCGCAACGACCGCGCCCGGCTCGGCCAGATCGAGATCGAGGTGGAGAGCCACCTCCGCCCGCGCGACATCCAGGCACGGATACGAGCCGGCGCCTCCGCCGAGGAGGTCGCCCAGTTCGCCGGGATCCCCGTCGACCGTGTCCGCCGCTTCGAGGGCCCCGTGCTCGCGGAGCGCGCCTTCATGGCCGAGCGGGCCCGGAAGACTCCCGTGCGCCGTCCCGGCGAGAACACCGGACCCCAGCTCGGCGAGGCGGTGCAGGAGCGCCTGCTGCTGCGCGGCGCCGACAAGGAGACCGTCCAGTGGGACTCCTGGCGCCGCGACGACGGCACCTGGGAGGTCCTCCTCGTCTACCGGGTCGCGGGTGAGCCGCACTCGGCGAGCTGGACCTACGACCCGCCGCGCCGACTGGTCCAGGCCGTCGACGACGAGGCCCGTTCGCTGATCGGCGAGACGGACGAGGTCGCGGCGCCCGAGCCCAGCTTCCCGTTCGTGCCCCGCATCGCCCGGCTGCCGCGCGACCGGCCGCTGGACCGCGCGCTGGACCGGCAGATCGAGCGTCCGGCCCCGCCGCCTCCCCCGGAGCCGGAGGAGCGGATCGCCGGGGTGACCGCGAGCGAGCGGGACTCCCTCACCAGCCTGCTGGAGGCGGTGCCCAGCTTCCGCGGCGACATGGTCGTACCGGAACGGCCCGCGCCGCCGGAGCCCCCCGCGATCGAGCCGGCGGAGCGGGAGCCGGAGGCCGAGGAGCCGCCGGCCGCGTCGGCCGGAGCGGGCTCCGCGTACGCGGACGTCCTGATGCCGCGCGCGGTGGCCGGTCACCGCGACCGGCTGACCGGGACGACGGACCGGCAGGCCGAGGCGGACGGGGTCCGGCCCGGGCGCCGGGCCGCGGTGCCCAGCTGGGACGAGATCGTCTTCGGTACCCGCCGCAAGAAGCAGGACTAGAAGGCATGACCGGGGCCGGTACGCGAGCGCGTACCGGCCCCGCGTCGTCCTCGCGCGACGGCGTGCCGTTACCGGGGGTCGGGTCCGATGGCGACCGGGCGCGACTCGTCGGCGGACCAGTGCGACCAGGAACCCGCGTAGAGGGCGGCCCGGTGCCCGGCGAGCTCCAGCGCCAGCACCTGCTGGGCCCCGGAGACGCCCGAGCCGCAGTAGACGCCGACCTCCGCGGTCTCGCCGCCGACGCCCAGCCCGGCGAACCGGGCGGCCAGGCGCTCGGGGCTCAGGAAGCGCCCGTCCGCGTCCACGTTCTCGCCGGTCGGCGCGGAGACCGCGCCGGGGATGTGACCGCCGACCCGGTCGATGGGCTCCACATCGCCCCGGTAGCGCTCGGCCGCCCGTGCGTCGAGCAGGACACCCGAGCGGGCCAGGGCCGCGGCGCCGTCCGCGTCGAGCAGCGGCAGCGCTCCCGGCGCGGGCACGAAGTCGCCCTCGGCCGAGTCCGGGGTCTCCTTCGACAGCTCCCCGGTCCAGGCCGCGAGACCGCCGTCCAGCACCCGTACACCCGAATGCCCCGCCCAGCGCAGCAGCCACCAGGCGCGGGCCGCCGCCCAGCCCTGACCGCCGTCGTAGACGACCACCGGGCCGTCCTGGCGGACCCCGGCGCGGCGCATCGCGGCGCCGAACCCCTCCGGGTCGGGCAGCGGGTGACGGCCGCCGTCGCCGGCCGGACCGGCGAGCTCCGTATCGAGGTCCACGAAGACCGCGCCGGGGATGTGCCCCGCCTCGTAGTCGGGCCGGCCGGGCGGGCCGCCCAGCTGCCAACGTACGTCCAGGAGCACCGGCGGACGCGGCCCCGCCAGCTCGCTCGCGCATTCGAATGCGGAGATGATGGGCTTCATGCGTCCCATCCTCGCGCAGACGCCCGGCCACACGTAACAACAGCCAAGCGGCTGTACCGGGACAAACCGGTACGCCCGGGGCGAGATCCAGGAAAAGACGGCGCGGCCGGAGCGCATCCCGCGCCCGGTGGTGCAAGCATCTGCACGGGGCGCACACGAGTCGCACCGCACCACGGCGCGCCGACCCCGATTTCCCGTACGGCCACCACGATGGTCCGAGGAGAGTGACGATGACCGAGGCTGCCGCTCGGCGTACACCCGGAACACCTTGCTGGGTGAGCCTGATCGTGCACGGCCTGCGCACGACCCAGAACTTCTACGCCGAGCTGTTCGGCTGGGAGTTCGGCCCCGGCCCCGAGCAGCTCGGCCCGTACGTACGGGCGCTCCTGGACGGGAAGGAGGTCGCCGGCATCGGGCAGCTGCCGCCGGACCGGCACCTCCCGATCGCCTGGACCACCTATCTGGCCACCGACGACGCCGATCAGACGGCGGAGACCATCCGGGCCTGCGGCGGCACGGTCGGCGTCGGACCGCTCGACGCCGGCGACGCGGGCCGCATGGCCATCGCCTCCGATCCGGGCGGGGCCGTCTTCGGGATCTGGCAGGCTGCGGCGCACGTCGGCACCACGCTGGCCGGGGCGCCCGGCACCCCGGTCTGGAACGAGCTGGTGACCCGGGAGACGTCGACGGTCGCCAAGTTCTACCAGGCGGTCTTCGGCTACGAGAGCAAGGCGGTCGTCTCGGCGGACTTCGACTACCAGACCCTGCACATCCAGGGGCGCCCGGTGGCCTCGCTGCACGGAGTCGGCCACGCCCTGCTGCGTGACCGGGGGCCGCACTGGATGACGTACTTCGAGGTGGCCGACACGGACGAGGCCGCGCAGCAGGTGGCGGAGCTCGGCGGGCAGGTCCTGAGCCCGCCGAAGGAGGGCCCGAGCGGCAGGGTCGCGACGGTCGCGGACCCGGAGGGCGCGGTCTTCACGATCCAGCGCTCGGTGCCGCGCTGACGGTGCCGCGAACGAGCCGCCAGGGCGCGAGCTGGACGACGCCGAACGCCACTTCGGCCACCAGGAACAGCCACAGCCAGGACGGGGCTCCGTGCGCGAGCGCGTACGCCTGCCACAGGGCGAACAGCGTGCGCGCGGCGCCGTCGTACAGACCGTGCGCCGGCAGCGGCCGGAGGAGGCGCAGGAGCGCCCAGACGACCACCACCGAACCCATGAGGTTGGCGTAGAGGGTTTGTATCGGATCGAGGGCGGGCAGAGCGCCCGCCCCGATCGCCTCCCCGAACCGGGACAGTGCGCTGTGCAGCAGCCTGTACGTCCACGGCGTGGCGAACCCCGCGGTGACGACGAGGTCGTACCACGCGCTCGCGCGTACGAAACGCGGATAGACGGGGTGGGAGGGCGTGACGGTTCGGAACAAAGCGGGGCTCCTGACGGCTTCCTTCACGGACGCCCCCGACCGTAAACACTGGAGTACTGTCCAGGGTCAAGTCCGCGGACCCAGGGGGTGGGAGACGACCGTGCGTATCGGGGAGCTGGCCGCGCAGACGGGACTGAGCAGGGACACCATCCGCTTCTACGAGCGGACCGGGCTGATCTCCGGGCAGCGGCTGCCCAACGGCTACCGCGACTTCCCGCCCGAGACGGTGCCCTGGCTCGCCTACGTCCGCACCGCCCAGGCGCTCGGCTTCTCACTGGCCGAGATCGCGCGCACGGGCGAGGAGCTGCGCGAGGCACCGGACAGCGCGCAGGCCCTGTCCGCACTGTTCGAGGAGAAGGTCGCGGTGATCGACGCGCACATGGCCCGGCTCACCGCGCTACGGGCCGACCTCACCGCCCGCGCCGGCTCGGGCTGCCCGCTGCGGGCGGCGGGCTGAGCGTCAGGCGGAGCTCACCGGCAGGACGTCCGGGGAGAGTGCGCCCGCCTGCGCGGAGGCCGCGGTGGCACGGCGGCGGTGGTGCCGGCGGCACAGGACCTCGTAACCGACCTCGCCCGCCGCGCGGTTCACATCGCCGACAACGACCTGCGCGCCCTCCACGACCATCTCCCCGCCCACGGTGCGGGCGTTGTGCGTGGCGCGGGCGCCGCACCAGCAGAGGGCTTCGACCTGCAGCTGTTCTATGCGGTCCGCCAGCTCGACGAGGCGCTGGGAGCCGGGGAAGAGACGGGTGCGGAAGTCCGTCGTGATACCGAAGGCGAAGACGTTCATCTCCAGGTCGTCCACGACCCGCGCCAGCTGGTCGATCTGGGCCGGGGCCAGGAACTGCGCCTCGTCCACGATCACGTAGTCGACCCGGCCGCCCTTGGACAGCTGGGCGACGAGATACGCGTACAGGTCCATGCCCTCGTCGGCCTCGACGGCCTCCGTGACCAGACCGAGCCGGGACGAGAGCTTCCCCTCCCCCGCCCGGTCGTCCCGGGTGAAGATCACGCCCTGCAAACCCCTCGCCGAGCGGTTGTGACCGATCTGGAGGGCCAGGGTGCTCTTTCCGCAGTCCATCGTTCCGGAGAAGAACACAAGCTCGGGCATGGCGGGTCGAGCACCTTTCGGGACGGGGAGACGGGAGGGGGGAGGAACGGGCTACGAGCGTACTTCGAGGAGCGGGACGAACTGCTCGACGGGGGTCATGGAGCCGTGCACGCCGACCATGGCCGACTCGTTCGGCTCGTTGCGCGAGGCGGTGATCACCACGTCGTCGTGGGCGGCGGCGACCACGTCACCGATCCTGCCGTGCACCCGCTCGTCGATCGTGGGGCCGAACCAGCCGGCGGCGACGGCCTCGTCCCGGCTCGCCACCCAGAACTGCTCGCCCAGCACCTCGCGCCAGACGGCCAGCACGTCGGAAGCCGCGCCCGGGACGGCGTAGACATGCCGCGCCCGGCCCTCGCCGCCGAGCAGCGCGACGCCGGCGCTCAGCTCCCAGTCCTCGTCGAAGTCGATCCGGGACTGCTCGTCGAAGGGGATGTCGATCATGCCGTGGTCGGCGGTGATGTAGAGCGCCGAGCGGGGCGGGAGCTGCTCGGCCAGGCGCCGGGCCAGCCCGTCGACGTACATCAGCTGTCCGCGCCAGGCGTCGGAGTCGGTGCCGAAGCGGTGGCCCTTGCCGTCGACCTCGCTGTAGTACGTGTAGACGAGCGAGCGGTCGCCGGCGGCCAGCCGCTCGGCGGCGGTGTCCATCCGCTCCTCGCCGCTGAGCCGGCCGAGGAAGGAGCCGCCGCTGAGCGCGACCTTGGTCAGCGGGGTCTGTTCGAAGGCCGGGGCGGAGACCTGGGCGGTGCGCACCCCGGCCGCGTCGGCGAGCTGGAAGAGGGTGGGGTGGGGCTGCCACGCCTTCGGCGGGGTCCACGGGTTCCAGCGGAGCTGGTTCATCAGCTCGCCGGTCTCGGGGTTACGGACCGTGTAACCGGGAAGACCGTGCTCGCCGGGGGGCAGGCCGGTGCCGACGGAGGCCAGCGAGGTCGCCGTGGTGGCCGGGAAGCCCGCCGTGATCGGGCGGCCGGTGCCGCCGCGCGAGGTCGGCAGCAGCGAGTGCAGGAAGGGCGCCTCGTCGGGGTGGGCCTTGATCTGCTCCCAGCCCAGGCCGTCGATCAGGAAGACGCAGTTCCGGTCGGCGGGGGTGAGTTCGCCGATGGCCGCGTCGAAGCCGGGCACTTCCTGGCCTGCGAGGAGGGTCGGCAGCAGGTCGGCGAGCGAGCCGCTGCCGTACTCCGGGACGGGCGCGGATTCGACGGACAGCGGGACGAAGTCGTCCTGCCAGGCCGGCTGGGCCATCAGCGGCCGGCCGCGGCGGTGGCGGCCGTGGCCTCGGAGAGCGCTTGGGCGAAGGCGAGGGTCTGGCGCACGGTGTCCGGGCCGTCGCCGGCCTCGCTGACCCGCAGGCTCAGGTCGTCGGCGGTGGTGCTGCCGGTGTAGCCGTGGTCGGCCTCGCAGTTGGGGTCACCGCAGGCGGCCGGCTCCAGGTCGATCCGGGATACCGCGCCCCAGCCGATGGTCAGGACGACCTCGCGGGGCAGCGTGCCCGGAACGTACTTCTCCGGGTTGGCCACGACGCGGCTGACCACGACCGAGGAGATCCGGTCCAGCTTGACCGACTCGGTCGAGGTGGTGGCGTACGGCGACGGGGAGCTGGTGTCCGCGTTCTGCTCGTCGGTGTGGCTGACGATGAAGCGGGTGTCCGTGAGCACCAGCACGGTGACGTGCCGGCGCACCTCGTTGGAGTCGAAGGTCGTCTCCTGGTGCACCAGGTACGAAGCGACCGGCTCACCGCCCACGGCGGCCTCCACCGCCTCGGCCACGAGGGCCGGGTAGTAGCCGCTGCGCTCGATCGCCGCGCGCAGCCCCTGGGTCGTCGTACCGGTCTTAGCCATGGGAACCATCCTACGGGGGTCGGATGGCTGCCGGGGACGGTGCGGGAGCCCCGCCTCCGGCCGGTCCAGGGGGACGCGAGCGGGGCGGTCAGTAGTTGGACAGGCGGCGCGGGCCGAGGTCGTTCCGGGCCGGGGGCGGCGAGAGCCGGACGCTCGCTCCGAGCACCGAGAGGCCCTGCGGGGCGACCACGACCGGCTCCAGGGCGATGGAGACCACCTCGGGGTGGTCGTCGACCAGCCGGGAGACCCGCAGCAGCAGTTCCTCGAGCGCGGCGGTGTCCACCGGTGCCGCTCCGCGCCAGCCGAACAGGACGGGGGCGGCGCGGATGGACCTGATCAGCTCGGCGGCGTCGCGGTCGGTGGCAGGCACCAGACGGTGGCCGGTGTCGCCGAGCAGTTCGGAGGGCGCCCCGGCGAGACCGAAGGAGAGCACGGCGCCCGCGGCCGGGTCGATGGTGGCCCGTACGACGGTGTCGACGCCGCGCGGCGCCATGGCCTGGACGACGGGCCGCAGCTCCGCCGGCTTGCCGAGCAGTTCGGTGAGGTCGCCGTACGCGCGGCGCAGGGCCGCCTCGCTGTCGAGGTCCAGGCGTACGCCCCCGAGGTCGGCCCGGTGGCGCAGGTGGGGGGCGGTCGTCTTCAGGGCCACCGGGTAGCCGAGCCGGGCGGCGGCGGCCACCGCCTCCTCCGGGCCGGGGGCGGCCAGCGTGGGGCGGACGGCGATGCCGTAGCAGGCGAGCAGTTCGCGGGCCTCGTCGTGGCCGAGTGGCCGGCCGCGCGGGTCGGGGTCCTCGCCGAGCAGGGCGTCGATGCGGGCCGCGGCGCCCTGGGGGTCGATGGTGTCGTCGAGGAAGTCGGGCACCTTCCCGGGCACGGCTGCCTGGCGCCGCCACTGCGCGTACCGGACGGCCTCGGCGAGCGCCCGGACGGCGCGCTCGGCGGCGGGGTAGGCGGGGATGCGGCCGACGTGGCGCGCCTCTTCGGGGTTGTCGGTGCCGGGCGCCGGCGCGGGCGGCTCCGTGGGGGCACCCTGCGCCGCCGCGAACGGCTGGGTGGCCGGGCGTTGCTGGGCCACCGTGCTGGTGGCCGCGGACAGCGCCTCCGCCAGGCCGCCGATCTCGACGTGGACCACGGCGACCGGCTTGGCCGGTCCGGCGGCGGCCGCCGCGTGCAGGGCGGTGGCCAGGACCTCGCCGTCGCCCGACTCCGCCTCGCCGTCTTCGCCGACCCAGGGGATCGCCGTCACGATCACGGCGTCGCACGCCCCGTCGGCCAGCGCCGCCGACAGCGCGTCCCGGAAGTCCTGCGGGGTGGCGGACGTGGTGAGGTCGATGGGCGGGCGCGGGCGGAGCCCCTCGGCCAGGCAGACGTCGTAGGTGAGCAGCCCCAGGGACTCCGAGTTGCCGAGGATGGCGACGCGCCCGCCCGCCGGGAGCGGCTGGTCGGCGAGGAGCAGCCCGGCGTCGACCATCTCGGTGACCGTGTCGACGCGGATGACGCCCGCCTGCCGCATCAGCGCGGAGACCGTGGAGTCGGGGATGCGGCTGACGGGGACGGCGTGACCGGGCGGGGTGGAGCCGCTGTGCCGGGCGCCCTTGACCACGACCACCGGTTTCACGGCGGCGGTACGACGGGCGAGCCGGGTGAACTTGCGGGGGTTGCCCAGCGACTCCAGGTAGAGCAGGGCGACATCGGTGCCCGGGTCCTCGTACCAGTACTGGAGGAAGTCGTTGCCGGAGATGTCGGCCCGGTTGCCGGCCGAGATGAAGGTGGAGAGGCCGGCGCCGCGCCGGTAGAGCCCGGAGAGCAGGGCGATGCCGATGGCCCCGGACTGGGTGAACAGGCCGATGCGTCCGGAGGCGGGCCGGTCCGGCGCGAGCGAGGCGTTGAGCCGGACCGCCTCGGAGTTGTTGATGACGCCGAAGGCGTTGGGCCCGATGATCCGCATCCCGTACGCACGGGCCTGGCGCACCAGTTCCCGCTGGCGCTCGCGGCCCTCGGCGCCCCACTCGGCGTAGCCGGCGGAGAGGACCACCAGGCCCTGGACGCCGTGTTCGCCGCAGTCCGCGACGGCCTCCGGCACCCGGTCGGCGGGCACGGCGACCACCGCGAGGTCGACCGGCTCGCCGATCTCGGCCAGGGAACGGTGCGCGGGGACCCCGTCGATGGTGTCCTGGCCGGCGGAGAAGGCGCTGTTCACCGCGTGGACGCGGCCGGTGAAGCCCGCGCCGAGCAGGTTGCGCAGGACGGTGCGGCCGACGCCGCCGGGGGTGCGGCCGACACCGATGACGGCGACGGAGCCGGGGGCGAGCAGTCGCTGCACGGACTTGGCCTCGGCGCGCTGTTCGCGGGCGCGCTGGACGGCGAGGGATTCGGCGGTCGGTTCGAGGTCCAGGGTGAGGTGGACGGAGCCGTCCTCGAAGCTGCGCTGCTGGGTGTAGCCGGCGTCCCGGAACACCTTGATCATCTTGGTGTTCGCGGGCAGCACTTCCGCGGCGAAGCGCCGGATACCCCGCTCGCGGGCGACGGCCGCGATGTGTTCGAGCAGGGTCGAGGCCACGCCCCGGCCCTGGTGGGCGTCCTGGACGAGGAAGGCGACCTCGGCCTCATCGGCGGGGGCCGAGGCGGGGCGGCCGGTCGCGTCGATCCGGTCGTAACGGACGGTGGCGATGAACTCGCCGCCCACCGTGACGGCCAGGCCCACCCTGTCGACGTAGTCGTGATGGGTGAAGCGGTGGACGTCCTTGGCGGAGAGCCGGGGGTAGGGCGCGAAGAAGCGGTAGTACTTCGACTCGTCGGAAACCTGCTCGTAGAAGCTGACCAGCCGCTCGGCGTCGTCCGTGGTGATCGGCCTGATCCGCGCGGTGCCGCCGTCGCGGAGCACCACGTCCGCCTCCCAGTGATCGGGGTAGGCGTGATGCGGACTCTGCTCCGGAGAGGGCTGCATGGGGAAAGCCTACGGCTGTCGCACGGGTCGCGGGGGTGCCGGGGCCGGGGCAGTCTGAGGTCTCCGGACGACGGTGGAAGCGGCGCCCGGGGGCCCGCGGGTCTGCCCGGAGCATCGCGCACCACATGAGACACTGGTCTAGACAACCGTTGATTCTTGAAGGGCAGAACCATGGCTGAGCGCCGCGTAAACGTCGGTTGGGCCGAGGGCCTGCACGCCCGCCCCGCTTCCATCTTCGTCCGTGCCGCCACGGCCTCCGGCGTTCCCGTCACCATCGCCAAGGCGGACGGCAACCCGGTGAACGCGGCCTCCATGCTCGCGGTGCTCGGTCTCGGCGCCCAGGGCGGCGAGGAGATCGTGCTCGCGTCCGACGCGGACAACGCCGAGGCCGCGCTGGACCGCCTGGCGAAGCTGGTCGCCGAGGGCCTCGAGGAGCTTCCGGAGACCGTCTGAGCCCGAGCGGCCGACACTGTCGGAATTCTTACGGGAAAGCCGCGGCCCCCCGCATGGGGCGCCGCGGCTTTTACGTGCGCGGGGCGAAGTCATGGCAGCCCGGAAAGAAGAAAGCGGGCGGCCACGCCTCCCGGCTTTTGCACGCGTTTCTACGCGCGCCTTTCTTTGTTTGTACGCGCCCTTTGTTAATTCCGGCCGCTCGCGGTGTGTACGGCAGGTTGCGAAGCCCTCACACGGCCGGCCCGGGGCACGGTCGCGGGGCCGGCGACGCGGCGGAGCCGATGCGCGGCGCCATGGCGTTCGGCGAGCTGCGCGGCCAGCGCCCGCGCCCGCTCGGCGTCCCGGCGCGCCACGGCGTCCACGAGGGCCCCGTGTTCGGCCCAGGCTTCGGCCGGGCGGGCCGGCTGGTCGACCGCGTACATCCAGGCGATCTTGTGGCGGAGCTGGGTGAGCAGGGCGATGAGGCCAGGGCTGCCGGATGCCTGGGCCAGCGTCTCGTGGAACCAGGCGGCCAGGGAGCGCAGGTCCTCACCCTCGCCCCGGCGGGCCCGCTCCTGACCGAGTCTGACCAGGCCGCGCAATACCTTGAGGTGGGCCTCCGTCCGGCGCTGGGCCGCGCGGGCGGCGCTCAGCGGTTCCAGCAGCATGCGGACTTCCAGCAGGTCGGCGGCCTCCTGTTCCGAGGGCTCGGCGACGCAGGCTCCGGCGTGTCTGCGGGTGACGACGAAACCCTCCGACTCCAGGGTGCGCAGCGCTTCCCGTACCGGGACGCGGGAGACCCCGTAACGCCGTGCGAGCACCTCCTCGGTGAGCCGGCTGCCTCGTTCGAAGACACCGGAGACGATGTCGTCACGGATTGCCGTGCATACCGAATGCGCCGGAACACGCATGTCCGAACCTCCGCCTCAATCCCCGCGAACAGCGGCCGATCGACACCTCTGGCGCGACTCTATTGCAATGCGCTCGCATTTCCGATGCCGGGCGGGAATTCATGAATATCTTTTGGCCGCGGCGGAGCGGCGGGAGGCGCACGGGGAGGTGCGGACACGGCGAAGGCCCCGGCGGGATGCCGGGGCCTTCGGTGTGGAGCCCGAGTCCGTCAGACGCTGACGCCGTGGGCGCGCAGATAGGCGACCGGGTCCATGTCGGAACCGTAGGAGGGCGTGGTCCGGGCCTCGAAGTGGAGGTGCGGGCCGGTGGAGTTGCCGGTCGAGCCGGAGAGCCCGATCTGCCGGCCGGCCGCGACGCTCTGGCCGACGGAGACGCCGATCGAGGAGAGGTGGCCGTACTGGGTGTACGTGCCGTCCGTCATCCGCAGCACGATGTTGTTTCCGTACGCCCCGCCCCAGCCGGCCTCCACGACCGTGCCGGCGCCGACGGCGACGACCGGGCTGCCGGACGCGGCGTGGAAGTCGATGCCGGAGTGGCTGCCGGACGACCAGAGCGAGCCGCTGGACTTGTAGCCGGTGGTCACGTACGAGCCGGCTACGGGCAGCCGGTAGGACGAGCCCAGCGCGGTGCGGGCGGAGGAGCGGCCGGCGCGGGCGGACGCCTCGCGGGCGGCCTTGGCCTTCGCCTTGGCCGCTGCCTTGGCCTTGGCAGCCTTCTCGGCGGCCTTCTTCTCGGCCGCCGCCTTCGCCTTGGCCGCCGCCTTCTTCTCGGCGGCCTCGGCCTGGTGCTGCTGTGCCTCGGCCTGGGCGTCGATCCGGTCGGCGAGGGTGTTCTCGATGGCGAGGAGCTGGGAGAGGCCGGTCTCGGTGGCGGCGGGGGCCGTACCGGCGTCGGCGGCGAGGGCCGGGGAGGCCAGGGAGCCGATGACACCGCCGGCGGCCAGCGTCGCGACGCCGACGGCCTTGGCGCCGGCACGCGTCAGGCGGCTCGGGGCACGGTGCTTCCCGGTGGCACGGGTGAACGCCATGGGGTGGCTGGTCCTTTCCTTCCTTCTCGCCTACCGGGTTAGCTGACGGGTTCGGAGCAGGAAGGTCTCCTACGGACGCCTCGCCCCTGACGGAGCGCGGGCATCCGATTCACCCCAGGGACTGCGTGGGTCCCCGGCTCCCCAGGCTCGCGCCTGACGGGGACTCGGCGATGGCTGCCCGGTACGTCACGGATGGGCGTACGAGTGGCGGACAGCGGACCCGACGCTAAGCGGACGGACTTCCCACCACCAAACGGACAAGGGGTTTTGTAGCGCATCCCACAGGGCGAGCCGGCCCCGTGGCGAGCGAAGGCGCACAGGGGCCGGAAGGTGCCCGGACGCGCAGAGGGCTCCGGCGCGTCCCCGCGCCGAAGCCCTCCTTCCCCGCCCAGCGGGCTGACCGACAGATCAGCCGGTGACGACCGACACCTCTCCGATGCCGAGCGCCCTGACCGGTTCCTCGATGCGCGAGGCGTCGCCGACCAGAACCGTGACCAGCCGGTCCACCGGGAAGGCGCTGACCACGGCCGCGGTCGCCTCCACCGTGCCGGTCTCGGCGAGACGGGCGTACAGCGTCGCCTGGTAGTCGTCCGGGAGGTGCTGCTCCACCTGGTCGGCGAGGGTGCCCGCGACGGAGGCCGCCGTCTCGAACTTCAGGGGCGCGACGCCCACGAGATTCTGCACGGCCGTCTCGCGCTCGGCGTCCGTCAGCCCCTCGGCGGCCAGCGTCCGCAGCACCTTCCAGAGGTCGTCCAGCGCCGGGCCGGTGGACTCGGTGTCCACGGAACCGCTGATGGCGAGCATCGCGGCGCCCGTCGCCCCCGAGGCGGAGTCGGCTGCGCCGGAGCGGAGCACCTGGGCGAAGGCCCGCACGCCGTAGGTGTACCCCTTCTCCTCGCGCAGCACCCGGTCGAGCCGGGAGGTCAGCGTGCCGCCCAGGCAGTAGGTACCGAGAACCTGGGCGGGCCACACGCTGTCGTGGCGGTCGGCGCCGATGCGCCCGATCAGCAACTGCGTCTGCACCGCGCCGGGACGGTCCACGATGATCACCCGGCCGGTGTCGTCGGCCGTGATCGGCGGGACGGGGCGGGGCTCGGAGGCGTCCCCGGACCAGTCGCCGATGGTCTCGGCGAGCAGCGCGTCCAGGTCGATGCCCGTGAGGTCGCCGACGACCACGGCGGTGGCGGTGGACGGACGGATGTGCGCGTCGTAGAAGGCGCGCACCGCGGCGGCGTCGATCCGCTCGATGGTCTTCTCGGTGCCCAGGCGCGGACGCGACATGCGGGCCGTGGCCGGGAAAAGCTCCTTGGAGAGCTGCTTGGCCGCGCGGCGGGCCGGGTTGGCGTGCTCGTGCGGGATCTCGTCCAGCCGGTTGCGCACCAGGCGCTCGATCTCGCTGTCGGCGAAGGCCGGCGCCCGCAGCGCCTCGGCGACGAGGCCGAGCGCCTTGGCCAGTCGGGAGGCCGGGACCTCCAGGGAGACCCGGACGCCGGGGTGGTCGGCATGGGCGTCGAGGGTGGCGCCGCACCGCTCCAGCTCGGCGGCGAACTCCTCGGCGCTCTGCTTGTCGGTGCCCTCGGACAGGGCGCGCGACATGATCGTGGCCACGCCGTCCAGACCCTCGGGCTCGGCGTCCAGGGGGGCGGCGAGGAAGATTTCCACGGCGACCACCTGCTGGCCGGGGCGGTGGCAGCGCAGGACGGTGAGGCCGTTGGGCAGGGAGCCCCGCTCGGGCGCGGGGAAGGCCCAGGGGCGGGCCACGCCGGGGGCGGGCTGCGGGTGGAACTCCATCGAAACTTCAGTCGCGGCAGCGTCGGTCACTGGTCCGCCCCTTCGTGCGCGTCGGTGTCGGTGGCGGCGTCGGCCTCTTCGGCGGCCTCGGCGGGCTCGACCGGTTCGTAGACCAGGACCGCCCGGTTGTCGGGCCGCAGCTGCGCCTGAGCGGCGGCCTTGACCTCCTCGGCGGTGACATCGAGGACCCGGTTCACGGCGGACAGCGCGAGCTGCGGGTCGCCGAACAGCACGGCGTAGCGGCACAGTTCGTCGGCGCGTCCCGCGACCGTGCCGAGGCGGTCCAGCCACTCGCGCTCCAACTGGGCCTGGGCGCGCTCCATCTCCTCCGCCGTGGGGCCCTCCTCGGCGAACCGGGCCAGCTCCTCGTCGACCGCGGTCTCGATCTCCGCCACCTCGACGCCGCCGGACGTCTTGACGTCCAGCCAGCCCAGGGAGGGCGCGCCGGCGAGCCGGAGCAGCCCGAACCCGGCGGCCACGGCCGTACGGTCGCGCCGGACCAGGCGGTTGTGCAGCCGGGACGACTCGCCGCCGCCGAGCACGGTCAGGGCGAGGTCCGCGGCGTCGCACTCGCGGGTGCCGTCGTGGGGCAGCCGGTACGCGGCCATCAGGGCGCGCGCCGGCACCTCCTCGCGTACCTCCTCGCGCATCTGGGCGCCCATGATCGTGGGCAGCGAGCCGTCGCGCGGCGGCTGCTTGCCGTCGTGGGAGGGGATGGAGCCGAAGTACTTCTCGATCCAGGCGAGGGTCTGCTCGGGGTCGATGTCGCCGACGACCGACAGCACCGCGTTGTTCGGCGCGTAGTACGTACGGAAGAAGGCGCGGGCGTCCTCCAGGGTCGCCGCGTCCAGGTCGGCCATGGAGCCGATCGGGGTGTGGTGGTAGGGGTGACCCTCGGGGTAGGCCAGCGCGGTCAGCCGCTCGAACGCGGTGCCGTACGGGACGTTGTCGTAGCGCTGGCGGCGCTCGTTCTTGACGACGTCGCGCTGGTTCTCCATGGACTCCTCGTCGAGCGCGGCGAGCAGCGAGCCCATCCGGTCGGCCTCGAGCCACAGGGCCAGCTCCAGCTGGTGCGTGGGCATCGTCTCGAAGTAGTTGGTCCGCTCGAAACTGGTCGTGCCGTTGAGCGAGCCGCCGGCGCCCTGCACCAGCTCGAAGTGTCCGTTCCCCTTGACCTGGCCGGAGCCCTGGAACATCAGGTGCTCGAAGAGGTGGGCCAGTCCCGTACGGCCCTTGACCTCGTGGCGGGAGCCGACGTCGTACCAGAGGCACACCGCCGCGACCGGGGTCAGATGGTCCTCGGAGAGCACCACGCGCAGGCCGTTGGCCAGACGGTGCTCGGTCGCTGTCAAGCCGCCGGAGCCGGCCTGGGCTGTGGCCGTGTGACCCATGGGCATGTACGTCCCTTCGATCGCGCTACTGGATGTCCATCGGAAGAAGCCCCTGCGGGAGGCCGCTTCGAAAGGTTGCTTCAAGACACCCGCCACTGTATGCAAGCGAACCGGCACCTGCCGAAGTTCCCGTCCTGCGGAGGTTCACTCGAAATTCGCCGGAAGGGGGTCTTCCACTGCCTCGGGAGGCCCGGTGCGGGGCCTTTGGGACGGGTCGAGGTCGGGGTTGTCAGTGGCGCGGTCCACAATGGAGCGCGTCAGAACCTGAGGGAACCTGAGGTTGCCCGCTCGAAATCCGTGAAGGAGTCGCAGCAGCGATGGCCCGCCGCAGCACGAAGACCCCGCCGCCGGTCGACTTCGAGGAGAAGATCCTCGACATCGACGTCGTCGACGAAATGCAGGGCTCCTTCCTCGAGTACGCGTACTCGGTGATCTACTCACGGGCCCTTCCGGACGCCCGTGACGGCATGAAGCCGGTGCACCGCCGCATCGTGTACCAGATGAACGAGATGGGCCTGCGCCCGGACCGCGGCTTCGTGAAGTGCGCCCGGGTCGTCGGCGAGGTCATGGGCAAGCTGCACCCGCACGGCGACGCGTCGATCTACGACGCGCTGGTGCGCATGGCCCAGCCGTTCTCCATGCGCCTCCCGCTCGTCGACGGTCACGGGAACTTCGGCTCCCTGGGCAACGACGACCCGCCTGCCGCCATGCGGTACACCGAGTGCCGGATGGCCGACGCGACCTCGCTGATGACGGAGTCGATCGACGAGGAGACGGTCGCCTTCCAGTCGAACTACGACGGCCAGGAGCAGGAGCCGGTCGTCCTCCCGGCGGCCTACCCCAACCTGCTGGTCAACGGCACGACCGGGATCGCGGTCGGCATGGCGACCAACATGCCCCCGCACAACCTGGGCGAGGTCATCGCCGCGGCCCGGCACCTGATCAAGCATCCGGGCGCGGACCTGGAGACGCTGATGCGGTTCGTCCCCGGTCCCGACCTGCCGACGGGCGGGCGGATCGTGGGCCTCGGCGGCATCAAGGACGCCTACGCCAACGGCCGCGGTTCGTTCAAGATCCGTGCCACGGTCGCCGTGGAGAACGTCACGCCGCGCCGCAAGGGCCTCGTCGTCACCGAACTGCCCTTCACCGTCGGCCCCGAGAAGGTCATCTCCAAGATCAAGGACCTGGTCTCGGCGAAGAAGCTCCAGGGCATCGCGGACGTCAAGGACCTCACGGACCGCTCGCACGGACTGCGTCTGGTCATCGAGATCAAGAACGGGTTCGTGCCGGAGGCGGTGCTGGAGCAGCTCTACAAGCTGACGCCGATGGAGGAGTCCTTCGGTATCAACAACGTGGCGCTGGTCGACGGCCAGCCGCTCACGCTGGGGCTGAAGGAACTGCTGGAGGTCTACCTCGACCACCGCTTCGACGTGGTGCGCCGGCGCAGTGAGTTCCGCCGGACCAAGCGCCGCAACCGGCTGCATCTGGTCGAGGGTCTGCTCGTCGCGCTGGTCGACATCGACGAGGTCATCCGCCTCATCCGGTCCAGCGACAACTCGGCGCAGGCGAAGGAGCGGCTCATGGAGCGCTTCTCGCTGAGCGAGATCCAGACGCAGTACATCCTGGACACGCCGCTGCGCCGGCTGACCCGGTTCGACCGGATCGAGCTGGAGAGCGAGCGGGACCGGCTGGACGCCGAGATCGCCGAGCTGACGACGATCCTGGAATCGGACGCGGAACTGCGCAAGCTGGTGTCCGCGGAACTGGCCGCGGTCGCGAAGAAGTTCGGCACGGCCCGGCGTACGGTGCTGCTGGAGTCGGCCGGTTCGCAGGTCGCGTCGGTGCCGCTGGAGGTGGCGGACGACCCGTGCCGGGTGCTGCTGTCCTCGACGGGCCTGCTGGCGCGTACGGCCAACGACGAGCCGATCGTCGTCCCGGAGGGCGCCAAGCGGTCCAAGCACGACGTGATCGTCTCGGCGGTGGCGGCGACGGCTCGCGGTGATGTCGGGGTGGTGACGTCCGCCGGGCGGCTGCTGCGTCTCCCGGTGATCGATCTCCCCCAGCTGCCGGACACGCACGCGGCGCCCAATCTGTCGGGCGGAGCGATGGTCGGCGAGTTCCTCACGCTGGGGTCCGACGAGGAGGTCGTCTGCCTCACCACGCTCGACGAGTCGTCACCGGGTCTCGCCATCGGCACGCTGCAGGGCGTGGTCAAACGCGTGGTGCCGGACTACCCGGCCAACAAGGACGAACTGGAGGTCATCGCCCTGAAGGACGGTGACCGGATCGTCGGCGCGATGGAGCTGCGGACGGGGGAGGAGGACCTGGTCTTCATCACGTCGGACGCCCAGCTCCTGCGGTACCCGGCCGCGCAGGTGCGCCCGCAGGGGCGGCCGGCCGGCGGCATGGCGGGCGTCAAGCTGGGAGCCGGGGCGCAGGTGCTCTCGTTCGCGGCGGTGGACCCGGCGGTGGACGCCGCGGTGTTCACGGTCGCCGGTTCGCACGGCACGTTGGACGACTCGGTCCTGACCTGCAAGCTCACCCCGTTCGACCAGTACCCGCGCAAGGGCCGGGCGACCGGTGGGGTGCGCTGCCAGAGGTTCCTGAAGGGCGAGGACGTGCTGGTGTTCGCCTGGACGGGCGCGCTGCCGGCCAGGGCGGCTCAGAAGAACGGTGCCCCGGCCTCGCTGCCCGAGCCCGACCCGCGGCGCGACGGTTCCGGGACTCCGCTGGAGAGCCCGATCGCGGTGATCGCCGGCCCGGCGTAGGCCGTCCGGCCCTGCGGCGGGACGGCCTACACGTCGTCGTCGCCGGGCTGTTGTACGTAACGCAGGACGCCCCACATGGCTCGCTCGTGTGCGGCGTCCTGCCGCGTTTCCCCGGTCGGGTCCTCGGCGACCCCGCAGCTCTCCAGTTCCTCGCGCAGGGCCGGTACGTCGATGCCGGAGCCGATCAGGACGAGCTGGGTCCGCTTCGCTTCGCCGCGCGCCCAGGGCCTGGGGGTGAACCGCAGGAACCTGCCGACGGCGTGCACCCCGTACGCGTTGCCGGGGTCAGCCGCGCCGAAGTCGACGTGCCCCTTGATGCGGTACAGCCCCTCGGGCCGGGAGTCGAGGAATCGCATCAGCCGGCGCGGGTCCATCGGCACGCCGGAGTCGAAGTCGACGCTCTCGTACGCGGTGTGCAGGTGGCCCCCGTGCCCGTCGCCGCCCTCCGCCGCACGCTCCTCCAGGTAGAGGTCCTCGAAAGTGAGCTGCCGGGCCTCCTCCTCGCCCTCGGGCCGCAGCGCCGGGTCGAAGAGCAGTTCGGGGTCGATGCGCCCGTACGTGGCCGGGATGATCGCGGCCGTGCTCCCGGTCTCCGCGACGGTCTTCCGGACGCGGGCGCACTCCTCGTCCCCGGCCCGGTCCGTCTTGTTGAGCACGATGAGATCGGCCACCGCGAGATGGCGGCCGATCTCCGGATGGCGCTCCCGGGTCGCCTCGAACTCGGCGGCGTCGACCACCTCGACCAGTCCCCCGTACACGATGTGCGGGTTGTCGCTGGCGAGGATCATGCGGACGAGTTCCTGCGGCTCGGCGAGGCCGCTCGCCTCGATGACGATGACGTCGAGCCGGGCGGAGGGCCGGGTCAGGGTCTCCAGATAGCTGTCCAGTTCGCTCGCGTCGACCGCGCAGCACAGGCAGCCGCCGCCCAGCGACACGGTGGACCCGACCTGCCCGGAGACCGTCATGGCGTCGATCTCGATGGCCCCGAAGTCGTTGACGATCACGCCGATCCGGTTGCCCGCGCGGTGGAGCAGGAGGTGGTTGAGCAGCGTCGTCTTGCCGGATCCCAGGAATCCCGCGAGGACGACGACCGGGATGCGCGGACGAGGGGGCGACGACGGGCTCAACGGGTGCCTTCCTGCGGGTTCAGACGGACGGGACGGGCTGCGGCGGGGGCGGACCGACATAGCGGGCCGCCGGGCGGATGATCTTGGAGTCCTCCGCCTGTTCCAGGATATTGGCGCTCCACCCCACGACCCGCGCCGTGCAGAAGGTGGGCGTGAACATCTGGCGCGGCAGCCCGCACAGCTCCATGACCACGCCGGCGTAGAACTCCACGTTGGTGTGCAGTTCGCGCCCCGGCTTCAGCTCGGCGAGGATCGCCTCGACCTGGCGCTCCACCTCGACGGCGAACTCCACGAGCGGGCCGCCGAAGCCCTGGGCGATGGACCGCAGCATGCGCGAGCGGGGGTCCTCGGTGCGGTAGACCGGGTGGCCGAAGCCCATGATCCGGTCGCCGGCGAGGACCCGTTCGCGGATCCAGCCGTCGATGCGGTCGGGGGTGCCGATCGCGTCGAGTGTGTCCAGGGCCCGGCTCGGGGCGCCGCCGTGCAAGGGGCCGGACAGCGCTCCGACGGCGGCCACCAGGCAGGCGGCGACGTCCGCTCCGGTCGAGGCGACGACTCGTCCGGTGAACGTCGAGGCGTTGAAGCCGTGGTCCACGGTGGAGATCAGATACTGCTCGACCGCCCGGGCCCGGTCCTCGTCCGGGACGGAACCGGTGAGCATGTACAGGTAGTTGGCCGCGTGCGGCAGGTCGGCGCGTGGCTCGACGGGTTCGAGGCCCTGGCCGAGACGGTGCAGAGCGGTCAGCACGGTGGGGACGGCGGCGCAGACGGCCAGGGCGTCGGCCCGGCGCTGGTCGCCGTCGATGTCGTACACCGGCCGGAACCCGGCCGACGCGCCGAGCAGGGAGAGCGCTGTGCGCAGCCCGGACAGCGGGCCCGAGACCGCACTCGCACGCGCTATGGCGGGCAGCGCTTCGCGTACGGCGTCGGGCAGTACACGCAGGGCGGCCGTGCGGGCGGCGAAATCGGCACGTGCGTCCGGGCCGGGCAGCTCACCCTCGGTCATGAGGTACCAGGCGTCCTCGAAGGTGCGGGTCCCTGCCAGCTCGACCGCCGAGTACTGGCGGTAGTGGTAGAAGCCCTCGCGGCCCCGGACGTCCCCGAGTGCCGTGTCGGTCACGACGACTCCCGCGAGACCTCGGGGGACGTCGAGCGGTGAACCGCCGGTCATGGTCGTCATTGCTTCCTCCGTGGACAGTCGGTGGGATCTTGATATTGATTCGACTGTCCATGCATGACTATATCTCTGTCAATATTGATTGAATCAATGCAACTGCATGGATGCCGAGTACGGCATATGGATACGGTGGCGGCATGACGGAGCGATCAGAGGCGAACGGGCGGCGGCTCACGACGCGGGAGACGGCAGAGCGGCTCGGAGTGAAGCCCGAGACGGTGTACGCGTACGTCAGCCGCGGACAGCTGAGCAGCAGCCGGGTGCCGGGCGGCCGCGGCAGTACGTTCGACGCGGCGGAGGTCGACGCGCTGGCCCGGCGCACGGGACGCAGGGAGGCGGCCTCGGCCCCGGGCGAACCGGCCGTCCGTACCGGCATCACCCTCATCGGCGCCGACCGCTACTACTTCCGCGGCGTGGACGCCACGGAGCTTGCAGCGCGCCATTCGTACGAGGAGGTCGTCGAGTGGCTGTGGACCGGCCGGCTGAGGCCGGGCATCCGCTTCACCGCTCCGGGAGAGGCGGTGACGGCGGCGCGCCGGGCGGTCGGCGCACTGCCGGGGCACTGCGGCTCCACGGACCGGCTCCGGGTGGCCGTGGTGGCCGCCGCTGCCACCGACCCACTGCGCTTCGACCTGTCGCGCGAGACGGTGCTGGGCAGCGCGCGCAGCCTGATTCCGACGCTGGTCGCTGCGTTGCCGACGGTGGGCGGTCACCAGCCCGCCGCAGCGGATCCGGCCGATCCCGCCGGTCTGGCTGCCCGACTGTGGCCGAAACTCACCGCTCGCCTGCCGGACGAGCCGTCACTCGCCGCCCTGGACACTGCGCTCGCGCTGCTGATCGACCACGATCTGGCCGCCTCGACACTGGCGGCCAGGGTCGCCGCATCGGCCCGGGCGCATCCGTACGCGGTGGTTTCGGCGGGGCTCGGCGTACTGGAGGGCCCCCTGCACGGTGCGGCGAGCGGGCTGGCCCACCGCATGCTGGCCGAGGTCCTGGAGCGCGGCGGAGCGGCACCGGTGGTGGCGGACCATCTGCGGGCGGGGCGCCGGGTGCCAGGGCTCGGGCACCGGCTGTACACGGGCGAGGACCCTCGTGCCCGTACGCTGTTCGGCCTGCTCGCATGCATCCCGCAAGCCGGACCGGCCCTGGCCGCCGCCCGCGATGTGGTGGCCACCACCGCACGGGATGTCCCTCTGCATGCCAACGTCGACCTGGCGCTGGCCGTGCTCTCGGTCGCCTCGGGCATGCCCGCGGAGGCGGGAGGGGCCGTGTTCGCGATCTCCCGTACGGCGGGCTGGATCGCGCATGCGCTGGAGGAGTACGGGGAGCGTCCGCTGCGGATGCGCCCCAGCGGGCACTACACCGGCCCCCGGCCGCCCCAGCCCCTGCCGACCCTGTAGCCGCGCAATTGGCCCCTACAGGGGTGAAAAAACCCGACGATCAACGGGAAGTCGCGCGCGGAGGCTGGGCCGTGGAACCCCGGACGACCAGTTCGGGCTCGAAGAGGAGCTCGTCCGACGGCACGGCGCGCCCGCCGATCTGCACGGAGAGCAGTTCCACGGCGGCTCGCCCCATCGCCTCGATCGGCTGGCGGACGGTGGTGAGCGGGGGCTCGGTGCAGTTCATGAAGGCCGAGTCGTCGTATCCCACGACGGACACGTCGTCGGGTACCGACAGGCCCCGCCTCCGCGCCGCGCGAACGGCTCCGAGGGCCAAGGGGTCGCTGGCGCAGATGAACCCGGTGACACCCTCGTCGAGCAGCCGCGCGGCGGCGGCCTGGCCGCCCTCCAGCGAGAACATCGCCCGGGCCACCCACTGGTCCGGGATGGTCGCGCCCGACTCCTCCGCGAGCGCCCGGGCGGCGGCCAGCTTGCGCTGCGACGGCATGTGGTCCGAGGGGCCGAGCACCAGGCCGATGCGCTCATGGCCCAGGGAGACGAGGTGGCGCCACGCCTGCTCGACGGCCACGGAGTCGTCGCAGGAGACGCAGGGGAAGCCGAGGTGCGCGATGGCCGCGTTGATCAGGACGACGGGGATCTTGCGGTCGGCCAGGACCTTGTAGTGGTCGTGCGGGGCGTCGGCCTGCGCGTAGAGCCCCCCGGCGAAGACCACACCCGAGACCTGCTGCTGCAGCAGCAGTTCGACGTAGTCCGCCTCGGAGACACCCCCCTTGGTCTGGGTGCAGAGCACCGGAGTCAGGCCCTGCTGGGCGAGCGCACCACCGACAACCTCGGCGAAGGCGGGGAAGATCGGGTTCTGCAGTTCGGGCAGAACGAGGCCGACCAGCCGGGCCCGTTCACCGCGCAGCTGGGTCGGGCGCTCGTAACCGAGGACGTCCAGCGCGGAGAGGACGGCCTGCCGCGTGGCGTCGGAAACGCCCGGCTTGCCATTGAGCACCCGGCTGACCGTGGCCTCACTGACTCCAACCTTCTGTGCCACTTGAGCAAGTCGTCGCGTCATACACGCAAGATTAGCGCAAGAAACGCAAGTAGATTGCGTGGGGTCGGAATCAGAGACGAATTTCAGCAAGTCCCTGGACGCGGTCTCCCCGGACACTCACCGGAGCTTCTCGTCCGCCCGCTCCCCATCGGCGCCACCGTACCCGCCACCGCCCGATCGAGGCACCCTTTGGGGGCCTGCGCCGGGCTCGGGCCATGGGTCGACTCCGCTCGTACCCTCAACGGCATGAACGAGTTCGAGGGTGGCGACGGTCGGTGGCTGTCCCTGACCAACGGTGGCACGGCGGTGTTCGTGGACGTCCTGACGTTCGCGGTCTCGGAGCTGGCCCGGGAACCCTGGGATTTCCGCTTCGCCGCACTCCTGTCGCTCCAGAACCAGAACATGATGGGCCGTGGCATGGTCGGCTTCGGCTTGGCGGAGCTGTACTGGGGTGACTCGCCGCAGGAGGCCGCAGCGGCCAAGGACTTCCTGCTGCGCGTCCTCGACCTGGCCCTGACCCACCACCGGTGGGAGGAGCTGACGTACGAACCGCCACGGGTGGAAGGCTACTTGCGCGCCTACCGGACGATGGTCGAGGACTTCGACCCCGCCACCGCGATGGCCGGCAAGGACGTCCTGCCCGGACCGCAGGAGGCCGCCAGAGCCTCCTGCGTACGCCACCGTGTCCTGAACGGGCTGCCGTTCTGGGAGGAATGCGTGTTCTGCACGGAGGGAGGCTGACTGCACGTCGGTCCTCAGACGGCCCCGGCCCCGGTCATCGCGCGCACCTCGATCTCCGCGTGCTTGGCCACATCCGGTGGCTCGTCCGCGGTGACGGTCCCGATCCAGCCGGCGAGGAAGCCCAGCGGGATGGAGACCAGGCCAGGGTTCTCCAAAGGAAAGATCTGGAAGTCGACACCAGGGAAGAGCGAGCTGGGACTGCCGGAAACGACCGGGGAAAGCACGACGAGCAGGACGGCGGGGACGAGCCCGCCGTAGACGGACCAGACCGCCCCGCGCGTGGTGAAGTTCCGCCAGAACAGCGAGTAGAGCAGCACGGGGAGATTGGCCGACGCGGCGACGGCGAAGGCGAGCCCCACCAGGAAGGCCACGTTGAGGTCTTGGGCGAGCAGACCCAGTCCGATGGCGACGACCCCGATGCCTGCCGCCGCCACCCGGGCCACGGCCACCTCGCTGCGCGGCTTGGCACCGGACCTCTTGAGCGAGGCGTAGAGGTCGTGCGCGACGGATGCCGACGAGGCGAGGGTGATCCCGGCGACGACGGCCAGAATCGTCGCGAACGCGACGGCGGCCACCACGGCGAACAGGATTGTCCCCCCGGTGGAGCCTTCTCCCCCGCCCAGCGCCATGGCCAGCAACGGCACAGCGGTGTTCCCCGCGGCATTCGATTCCCGTACGTCGGCCGAGCCGACCAGCGCGGCGGCCCCGAACCCCAGCACGATGGTCATCAGATAGAAGCTGCCGATGAGGCCGATGGACCAGACGACGGACCGGCGGGCGGCACGCGCGGTGGGGACGGTGTAGAAGCGGGACAGGATGTGCGGCAGCCCCGCCGTGCCCAGCACCAGGGCGAGACCGAGGCTGATGAAGTCGATGCGCGCCGTCCAGCCCCCGCCGTACCGGAGACCGGGCGAGAGGAAGTCCTTGCCGTACCCGCTCCGGTCGGCGGCGGAGTTCAGCAAGGCGTTGACGTTCCCATGGAAGTGGACCAGCACGAGCACGGTGAGCACCACGGTGCCCGCCATGAGCAGCACGGCCTTGACGATCTGGATCCAGGTGGTGGCACGCATCCCGCCCAGCGATACGTACACGACCATGAGTGCCCCGACGCCGACGACGGTCCAGGAACGGGCGGCTCCACTCGTCCCGCCGAGAAGCAGGGCCACCAGACTGCCCGCACCGACCATCTGTGCCACCAGGTAGAGCACGGACACGGTGACGGAGGAGGTCCCCGCGGCGATGCGGACCGGACGCTCCGCCATCCGGGCCGCAACCACATCGGCCAGGGTGAACCGGCCGCAGTTGCGCACGAGTTCGGCGACGAGCAGCAGAACGACGAGCCAGGCGACCAGGAAGCCCACCGAGTACAGCATGCCGTCGTAGCCGAAGAGGGCGATCAGACCGGAGATGCCCAGGAAGGACGCAGCGGACATGTAGTCGCCCGCGATGGCGAAACCGTTCTCCATGGGCGAGAACAGTCGGCCTCCCGCGTAGAACTCCTCCGCGGAGCCGCGCCTGTTGCGGCTCACCCAGGTGGTGATGCCAAGGGTGACCGCGATGAAGGCGCTGAACAGCAGCAGCGCCAGGGTCTGGTGGTCGCCGCTCAACGCCCGGCCCCCCGTGTCATCTCCTGCGTCTCCCACCGCAGGTCCAGCGCGGCCCGGTCCCTGCGCAGCCGTGCGTGCCGTGCGTACGCCCCGGTGAGCAGGAACGTCGACAGGAACTGGCCGAGCCCCACGACCATCGCCACATTGACCGCCCCGGCCACCGGCCGTGCCATCAGCCCGGGGGCGGTCACCGCCGTGACGACATAGGCGAGGTACCAGACGAAGAAGGCCGTGGTGGCGGGTACGACGAAGCGCCGGTAGCGACGGCGCACCTCCTGGAACGCCTCGCTGCGCTGCACCTCCAGATAGATGTCGGCCGCGCTGTGCCCATCGCGCGGCACGGCCGGCCCGGGCGCCACCGGAGACGTGGAGCCGGCCGCGCTGTCCGGCTCCTCCCACCCGGAGGTCAGCGCGTCGTCCCACGGGTCATCGAGCCGCATCGCTGCGGACTCGCGCCCTGCTTCCTTCTCCACCGAACAACTCCCCTTGTCCACGGACCACTTCGGCCGCATAGCCAAGAATGGGCAGATCGGGAAGATCATGGGCACTTCATTCGCGAGACTTCACCTCTTCAGGTGAAGGTTCTCCCGGGTGGGCGCACCATCCCCCGCATGTACGCATAGCGCACCGCCTGAGCCCGGTCGCGCAGACCCGCCTTGGCGAAGAGGTTGTTGATGTGGCTCTTCACCGTGGCCTGCGAGATGTGGAGGGCACGCGCGATATCCGCGTTGGACATCCCCTCGGCGATCAGGACCAGCACCTCGGCCTCCCGGGGAGTCATCCCGTCCGGCGGTTCCGGCTCACCGCCGCCCCCCATCCCGAGAGGCCCCTCGGTCACCCGTTCCAGGAGCCGGCGCTGCACCGTCGGCGAGAGCCCCGCCTCGCCCGAGAGAACCGCCTGGACCGCCCTCACGATCTCGTCGCCCCCGGCGTCCTTGGTGAGGTACCCCCGCGCTCCGGCCCTGAGCGCGGGAAACAGGGAGTCGTCGTCCGCGAAGGTCGTGAGCACCACGACCTGCGTACCCGGGAACTCCTCACGGATACGCCGGGTCGCCTCCACCCCGTCACAGCGGGGCATCCGCAGATCCATCAGCACCACGTCCGGCGCGTGCTCGGCCACCTGCGCGACCGCTTCCTCCCCGTCCTTCGCCGATCCGACGACCTCGATGCCGGGCAGCAGGCCGAGCAGCATGACGATGCCTTCCCGTACCACCGCCTGGTCGTCGGCCACCACCACCCGCGCCGTCACGCGGGCACCCGCAGACTCACCACGAACCCCTCCTTGCCCGGCCCTGCTTCCAGCGTGCCGCCCAGCAACTCGGCGCGCTCCCGCATCCCGAGCAGACCGTATCCGGAGCCGCTGACAGCCAGGTCCCCTTCCGGACTCCGTCCTCCCGAGTCCTTGACTTCCAGCACGACGAAGTCGGGCCGGTACTCCAGCCGGAGTTGCACCCTGGCTCCGGGCGCGTGCTTGCGCACGTTGGTCACGGCCTCCTGTGCCACGCGCCGGACCGCCTGCGACGCCTGAGCGGTGAGCGGGCGCCGCTCCCCCTCGACCCTGACCTCGGCCGGCTCAGCCGTCACCAGCTGCCTCAGGAATTCCTCCACCGGTGACACCTCTCCCCGTAGCGCCGAGAGCGCCTGGCGGGTCTCGGCCAGGCCCTCGCGGGCCATCGACCGGGCCGCGACCACGCGTTGCAGAACCTGGTCCCGGAACTCCCCGGCAGGCTCTCTCTCGATCAGCAGGCGCGCGGCCTCCAGGTGCACCAGCTGCGCGGAGAGGCTGTGCGCCAGCACGTCGTGGATCTCCCGGGCGATCCGCGAACGTTCGTCCAGCGCGGCCCGCTCCGCCTCCGCGACCCGGGCCGCCCGCTCCTGTGTGAGCAACCGTTGCGCACTGCCACGGGCCTCGGCGTCCAGGCGGAGCACGTATCCGGCAAGGCACAGCCCAGCCGTGGTCGCCGTGGTGGTCAACCAGCCGTCGGTGTCCACCAGCACGTAGGCGCCGAGGGCCACCGCTGTGGCCGGAGCTCCCGCCACGAGGGGCAGCCGTTCCAGGGCGGTCACGGCGCAGGCGCACCAGAGCACCGTCGCGGGCACCGTGGCCCCTGCCTGTCCCGCCCCGAACCCGGCCAGCACGAGCATTCCGAGCAGACCGAGCGACGGCCACAGACGGTTGTCGAGGCTGGTCCGGAAGAAGGCGACGGCAAGCAGTGCGCAGACGAGCACCCCGATCAGCCCGATGACGATCTCCAAGGGCCCGAACAGCCCCCTGGTGAAGGTCCCCCACAGCATCAGACCGAGCAGTCCGACCCGCACGGACCAGGTGATCACGCTCCGCGGGCGGCTGCGGGTGTCCCGGGCGAGTGCCTCCCTCGACGGCCAACTCGTCCAGGCATCGGGTGTCACACGCCTTCCTTCCACTCCTGCCGCACCGCAGCGCCGACGACGGGCGCTCCGTGCGGCCCGGGTATCGACGCGGCCCGGAGCGTCAGAACCGCCTCCCGTATCAGCAGAGTCACCGCGAGAGCCGCCATCAGGGCGGGGCCGCCCTGATGCACGCCCAGCACCGCCGCGACGCCGTACAGGGCCACCCGCAGGGCCACTCCGCCGGCCCAGACCAGAGCTGTGGCCCTGGTCCCCCTGCTCCACAGAGAGCCGTCCGCAGCACGCCAGACGCGAGATGTCCACGCCCATCCCGCACCCGTGACCAGCCCCACCACGAGCTCGGCGCCGAGGACGACCGCCGAGGCTGTCCGATGGTGCGAATCGACGAGTCCAGGTTCCCGCAGAGCCATGACGAGCAGGACGCCGGGCAGAACCCACCAGCGCCGGTCGCCAGGGAACCGTTGCGCCGAGCACTGCCGGACCACGACGAGGGCGATGACCGCGATGATCACCAGGGCGTTGACGAGCCCGGACATGGGCGCCTCCGAGATGCGAGAGATCCTGCATCTCCGAAGCTACGGAAGAGCCCGGCCCGGCAGATCGGCTCCAGGGTGGATCATGGGTGGAGATTGCGTCTCCACCCACGGGTGGAGACGGCATCCGGGCCCGGCCGGCACCGGATGCCGGCCCGGGCCGGAGCCGACGCTCAGACGTCGATGCGTGAGCGGTCCAGCGTCGCCGCCGAACTGGTGATGAACTCCTTGCGCGGCGCCACCTCGTTGCCCATCAGCAGGTCGAAGACCTTCTCGCTGGATTCCAGGTCACCGATGTTGATCCGCCGCAGCGTGCGGTGACGGGGGTCCATCGTCGTCTCGGCCAGCTGGTCGGCGTCCATCTCGCCCAGCCCCTTGTAGCGCTGGATCGAGTCCTTGTAGCGGATGTTCTTGCGCTGGAGCTCCAGCAGCCGCTGGCGCAGCTCGTTGTCCGAATAGGTGTAGATGTACTTGTCCTGGCCCTTCTTGGGCTGGACCAGTTCGATCCGGTGAAGCGGCGGCACGGCGGCGAAGACCCGGCCCGCCTCGACCATCGGCCGCATGTAGCGCTGGAAGAGCGTCAGCAGCAGGATCCGGATGTGGGCGCCGTCGACGTCGGCGTCGACCAGCAGGACGATCTTGCCGTACCGGGCGGCGTCGATGTCGAAGGTGCGCCCGGAGCCGGCTCCTATGACCTGGATGATCGCGCCGCACTCGGCGTTCTTCAGCATGTCGGAAACCGACGCCTTCTGAACGTTGAGGATCTTGCCGCGGATCGGCAGCAGCGCCTGGAATTCGCTGTTGCGGGCGAGCTTCGCCGTGCCGAGCGCGGAGTCACCCTCCACGATGAACAGCTCGCTGCGCTCCACGTCGTCGCGGCGGCAGTCGGCGAGCTTCGCCGGCAGGGAGGACGACTCCAGCGCCGTCTTGCGGCGCTGGGCCTCCTTGTGCTGGCGGGCCGCGATGCGGGTGCGAGCGGCTGCCACCGCCTTGTCGAGAACAGCCCTGGCCTGAGCTTTCGCGTCCCGCTTGGTGGAGGTCAGGAATGCCTTGAGCTCCTTGGCCACGACGTTGGCGACGATCCGGTTGGCCGCCGAGGTGCCGAGTACCTCCTTAGTCTGGCCCTCGAACTGCGGCTCCGCCAGGCGTACGGTCACGACCGCGGTGAGGCCCTCGAGGGCGTCGTCCTTGACGATGTCGTCCTCCGCCACGCGCAGCAGCTTCGCGGAGCGCAGCACCTCGTTGACCGTCTTGGTCACGGAGCGCTCGAACCCCGTCACGTGGGTGCCGCCCTTGGGGGTGGCGATGATGTTGACGAAGGACTTCACGTTGGTCTCGTACCCGGTGCCCCAGCGCAACGCGATGTCCACGCCCAGTTCACGCGTGACCTCGGTGGCCGTCATGTGCCCGCGGTCGTCCAGGACCGGGACGGTCTCCTTGAACGACCCCTGCCCGGTCAGGCGCAGGACGTCGCAGACGGCCTTGTCCTGGGCCAGGTATTCGCAGAACTCGCTGATGCCTCCGTCGAAGCGGAAGGTCTCCTCCGTCTTGCCCGCGCCGTCCAGGCCGCGCTCGTCGCGTACGACGATGGTCAGGCCGGGGACGAGGAAGGCCGTCTGGCGAGCCCGCTGGTGGAGCGTCTCCAGACCGAGTTTGGCCTCCTTGAGGAAGATCTGCCGGTCGGCCCAGTACCGCACTCGGGTGCCGGTGCGCGTCTTCGGGACACGCTTGCCCTTCCGCAGCCCGTTGGCGGGGTCGAACGGGCTGTCCGGACCCTGCTCGGTGAAGATCCCCGGGACGCCCCGTCGGAAGCTGATCGAGTGGGTCGCGCTGTTGCGGTCGACCTCGACGTCGAGCCTGGCGGAGAGGGCGTTGACCACGGAGGCGCCGACGCCGTGCAGCCCGCCGGACGCGGCGTAGGAGCCGCCGCCGAACTTGCCGCCGGCGTGCAGCTTGGTCATGACGACCTCGACGCCGGAAAGCCCCGTCTTGGGCTCTACGTCGATCGGGATGCCCCGGCCGTTGTCCCGGACCTCGACGGAGTTGTCGTCGTGGAGGATGACCTCGATGTGGTCGCAGTAGCCGCCGAGGGCTTCGTCGACGGAGTTGTCGATGATCTCCCAGAGGCAGTGCATCAGACCGCGGCTGTCGGTGGACCCGATGTACATACCCGGGCGCTTGCGAACCGCTTCGAGCCCCTCGAGTACGAGCAGGTGCCGCGCGGTGTAGTTGGAACCGTCTCGGTCTGCTCCGGTCAGCAGCGCAGTGGACGGCACGGACGTATCGGCGGTCACGCGGTTCGCTCCTCGCTGAATTTCATTTGGGGCCCTGTGGGTCACGGGCTCGGCTTCGGTGCCGCTGTGAGGGTACCGATGCCTGGTAGAGCGGGTGAAACGCCACCCTAGAAGAACCTCACTCTAAACCAGAATCGCATGAATGTTCGATCTCCTCGCAGGGGTGACGTGCACATCACGTTCCCTTCCAGGCATGAACCATTTAGGCTCCGGGCACGTCCTCATGAACAACCGGCAAGCCAGCCGGCCCGGACTGACCAAGCCAAGCAACGCGAAACCGTAGCGCCACGCAATACGGCACATTCGCCGCGAACCGGCAACAGACAGCCATCCCGAGAAGAAATTTCGAAGAAAAGCCACGAGCGGGAACGTTTTCGGCCTGGTTGGATGTTGACCCTGGTACGACAGCTCGTCGAGCTAGAGAAGAGGCGACGTGACTACTGTTCTGACCCCCGCGAGCCCGCTGACCGCAGCAGACCGCTGTGACCGTTGCGGCGCCCAGGCCTATCTGCGCGTCGTACTCATCAGTGGCGGTGAACTGCTCTTCTGCGCCCACCACGGTCGCAAGTTCGAGCCGGAACTCAAGAAGATCGCCGCGGAAATACAGGATGAGACGGACCGACTGACGGCCGTGCAGGCCCAAGCCGCCGAAGAGGAACACTGACACCTCTGCATCCACGACGAGCCAGGGGCCGGTCCCGGACCGACCGACGGGCGGCTCCCCGGTGAGGGAGCCGCCCGTTCTCGTACCCGTGTACCGCGCCGGTCAGTCGGCGCTCGTCATCCAGCCGATGGCGGCAGAGATCCGCGTGTAGACGCCGGGACTCCCGGCACGCCCGCAGCCGTTCCCCCACGAGGCCAGCCCCACGAGCCGCCCCTGCGCCACCAGAGGCCCTCCGCTGTCCCCCTGGCAGGCGTCGTACCCGCCCTCGGGTTCGCCCGCGCAGAGCATCGATGAGGCGTCGTACGTACCGGTGCTGCCACCCGGGTACGCCTGTTCGCACGAGCTGTCGGGCAGGACGTCCACCTGCGCAGACCTGAGCGACGACGCGTAGTCGCCGTAGCCGGTGGTATCGCCCCATCCGTAGACGACTGCGGGTGTGCCCGCCCGGTACGCCGGGTCACCGGCCTCGGCCAGGGGGATCGCGTCCCCTTCGGGCAGCGCCTCGGAAAGGGTGAGCACCGCGACGTCCCCACTGTTGGTGGCGGCGTCGAACCCGGGGTTGACCCACGTTTCGCTCACCGGGATCTCCTTGCCGCCCGTGCCGTTCAGCTCGTCCCGGCCCGAGATGATCCGCAGATCGCTCACCTGGTCCACATCGGTGCCCAGCGCCTCCCGGCTCAGGCAGTGGGCGGCGGTGAGCACCTTCTTCGGCTCCACCACGACACCGCCGCAGAACTGACCGGCCCGAGTACCCCCGAACCGGTCACGGCTGGACAGAGCCACCACCCAGGGGCTGTCCGCCACGTGGGCCGGCTGGCCTCCGATGATGATGCTGTCGGCGACCGCCGGAGCGGAAGAAGCGAGCGGTATCACGACCGTGGTGGCGGCAAGGGCGAGCGCCCCGGTCAAGGTGCGGACGACAGTGCGGGACATGCGTACTCCTGACTCTGTGATGGACCATGCCTACCCAGAGTCATTCCAATGACGCCGATGCGCACCTCCGCCCGGCACCCCGCGAAGATCGGGGCGCATCGCGGAGAGGCCCGGATCCTCCATGGGTTCCGGGCCTCTCCGCGTCGTGCTGTCGCTACGACCTAGTCGAGGTAGTCGCGCAGAACCTGCGACCGCGACGGGTGGCGCAGCTTCGACATGGTCTTGGACTCGATCTGACGGATGCGCTCGCGCGTCACGCCGTAGACCTTGCCGATCTCGTCCAGCGTCTTCGGCTGACCGTCAGTGAGGCCGAACCGCATGGAGACCACGCCCGCCTCACGCTCGGACAGCGTGTCCAGCACCGAGTGGAGCTGTTCCTGGAGGAGCGTGAAGCTCACGGCGTCGGCCGGAACGACCGCCTCGGAGTCCTCGATCAGGTCACCGAACTCGCTGTCCCCGTCCTCACCCAGCGGGGTGTGGAGGGAGATCGGCTCGCGGCCGTACTTCTGGACCTCGATGACCTTCTCGGGGGTCATGTCGAGCTCCTTGGCCAGCTCTTCCGGAGTGGGCTCACGGCCCAGGTCCTGGAGCATCTGGCGCTGGACACGCGCGAGCTTGTTGATGACCTCGACCATGTGCACCGGAATACGGATGGTGCGCGCCTGGTCGGCCATGGCGCGAGTGATCGCCTGCCGAATCCACCACGTGGCATACGTGGAGAACTTGTAGCCCTTGGTGTAGTCGAACTTCTCCACCGCGCGGATCAGACCGAGGTTGCCCTCCTGGATCAGGTCCAGGAACAGCATGCCGCGGCCGGTGTAGCGCTTGGCCAGCGAGACCACGAGGCGGAGGTTGGCCTCCAGCAGGTGGTTCTTGGCCCGACGGCCGTCCTCGGCGATGATCTCCAGCTCACGCTTGAGCTTGGGGGCGAGCTTGTCGGAGTTCGCCAGCTTGTCCTCGGCGAACAGGCCCGCCTCGATGCGCTTGGCGAGCTCGACCTCCTGCTCGGCATTGAGGAGCGGGACCTTACCGATCTGCTTGAGGTAGTCCTTGACCGGGTCGGCCGTGGCGCCGGCGACGGCGACCTGCTGCGCGGGTGCGTCGTCCTCGTCGTCGTCGGAGAGGACGAAGCCCTTGTTCTCGCCCTCGCCCTCCTCGTCCTCGCCCTTGCCGGCCTTGACCTCTTCGACGACGTCGTCGCCGTCGAGGATCTCCTCGTCCTGCTTGCCGGCCTTCTTGGAGGCCGTCTTCTTGGCCGCCGTCTTCTTCACGGCGGTCTTCTTGGCAGCCGTCTTCTTGGCTGCGGCCTTCTTCGCGGGCGCGGCCGCGGGAGCCTCCTCGGCCGAAGAGTCCGCGGGCTCGGCGGACGGGGCGGCGGGCGCCGCCACAGTCCGCGTCACCGTCGTCTTGGCCGCGACGGTCTTGGTGGCGGTGCGCTTGGCCGGGCTCTTCGCTGCAACGCTCTTGCGGGCACGCTTCGACGGCTCCGCGGCACTGACCATCAGCGTCACACCCTCTTCCTCGAGGATCTGGTTGAGGCTGCGCAGAACGTTCTTCCACTGGGTTGGCGGAATCTGGTCAGCCTCGAAGGCCCGACGCACGTCATCGCCGGCGATCTGCCCATCAGCCTTTCCCCGCTCAATGAGCGCCATCACAGATTCGGACTCGGCGATCTCCGGCGGGAGCGTACGGGATGTGCTGGCCGACACGAACAACCTCTCGGAACGATGGAAACGGCTTCCGGCCCGGCCCGGAGAGGGCTGGAACCGACGACCGACGGGCGGGGAATGCACCGACGGCGCGGGCTTGGCCTCAGAAGTCCTCAGCGCCCTGAGCGGCTGCTGTATTCCTTCTGCGACGGTCACCTCTTAAGTCATCGCGCTGTTTCAAGGAGTGTTACGGCCGTTCCGCGTGGCCCGAGTCACACCCCATTTGCGATGAACACGACCAAGGCGACATCTCGCCTCCCCGTGCCGCCGGACCGCCGGGCCCGACGACACGGGGCGCGTACACCCTGCCCGCGCCGCAGTCAGTGCTCGCGCGGCGCCGGCACCACGCGTTCCGCCTCGTGGTGCCCGACCAGCAACTGGCGCATGGCCGACTCGGCGCCGGCCGGGTCACCGGACGCGAGGGCGTCCACGATGCGCGCGTGCAGGGCGAGGGACGCCTCACTGGGCCGGTCGCATCCAGTGGCCGGGCCGCCGGACACCTGCAGCGCCGCCGAGACGATCCCGGAAAGATGCTCCAGCATGCGATTGCCCGCGGCCTGGATCAGCAGGGAGTGGAACTCCGCGTCGGCGCGGGCGCACGTGATCATGTCGCCCTGACCGAGCGCGTGCCCCATGATCTCGACCATGTCGACAAGACGCTGCTGAAGATCCTCGCGCCCATGCCCTGCGGCAAGGCGGGCGGCAAGTGGCTCGATCGTCCACCTGAGATCACCCAGCTCGCGACGCTGGTCATCACGCTGCGGGCCGAAGGCGCGCCATTCGATGATGTCGGGGTCGAGCAGATTCCAGTCACTGACCGGCCGCACCCGGGTACCGACGTTGGGGCGGGCGCTGACCAACCCCTTCGCCTCCAGTACGCGCAGCGATTCCCGCACGACGGTCCTGGAAACCTCGAAACGCTGGCCGATCTCCTCGGGCACCAGGGGGCGGTCCGCGCCGAGGTCGCCGGAGACGATCATCTGCCCCAACTGCTGAACTAGTTGGCCATGGAGCCCGCGGCCGCGACTGGCCGACCCCCGCCGGCCCACCCGGCCGAGTTCGGCTTCGGCCCCATCCCAGGAGCGTGCGGCGGCGCGCTCGCCGGCCGGCGACTCCGCGTACGAGTAACGGTCGAGTTCACCCGGGCCGGCGAGGCCGGAATCGGCGGAGCGGGCGGTGGTCATCATGGTGTGCGCAAGGGTACTCACGCATCCTTTGTCGGCGGGCGCCCTCCGCCCCTTGAGGTCTTTGCTGAAAAGCACACGAAAGGGTGATCGGCACCAGCCCCTCAATTGACGCCTTACTGGTATAAACAGGATGTTTCGCCGAACGGGTCACGGAGACGTCGCCCATGTCACGACGCGCGCTCACCACCGAACCCTCCCGCGAAGGCTGGTGAGCAGAAACGCACAGGTCAGAGTCGATAGGGCCAGCACCAGGGCCGCGCCCACGGGATGCGCCACGATCCGCGCGCCGGCCAGCATCCACCGGTCCACCTCCCCCGGCCACTGGAGCCAGGCCAGGTCCCGCAGCCGGCCGGGAAGCCCAGCCATCGAACGCACGGTCGTCGCCTTCGGCATCCGCTCGACAAGCGGCACCATCACCACGGGTACGGCGAGCACAGCGGCGATGCCCGCGGCCGTCACCCGGAAGATGCCGGCGGCCAGCAGCCCGGCCCACGCGCAGCCGACCGTCAGAGCGGACCAGCTCACCGCCAACGACACCACGTTCGAGGGGATGGTGAGCAGGCTCCCGCCGTAGACGACGCGCAAGGTCGCAGCCGAGCCCAGCGCGACGAGCAACGCCAGCAGGAAGGCGACCGCCCCGGACACCGCCAGCTTGGCGAAGAGCAGTCCGAGTCTGCGGGGCACAGTCCCCCGCCCGGCGGCGAGTGCTGGATAGCGGAACTCGTCGCCGAAGGAGAGCGCTCCGAGAAGCCCGGCCCCGAGTGCGGCAGGCGGAAGCGGCAGCAACGAGGGCCACGCCGCGATGATGTGAGCCAGCGGGGTGCGGCCGTCACGGCCCAGCAGTACGGACAGACCTACCGAGGTGGCGAGAACGACGGCCATGATCACGATTGTCGTCCGCACACCGAAGAGGCGGCGCAGTTCGTACCGCACCGGCCGCAACGGCCCCCGGGCCGGACGCCGCCTGATCGGCGGCGGGAGCTCGCCCCGCGCGGTGGACCGCGTGGAGCGGGAGGAGGCACCGGAGTTGTCACCGACGGCTGTCCGCGACGACGCTGTAAGGCCGCCGGCTCCGGCCGGCCGCACCGGGACGCGTTCGTCCTGAGCCGCGCGGACGGCACCGGCGTCGACCTTGTCGGCGGCATGACGGCCGGCCGGATCATCGGTCGCACCTACGGGACGCATGTCCCCCACTTCGTCGGCAAGCTGGTGGACGGGAAGCCCGTGCCGAAACGCGGTGTCGCCCACTTCCGCGCAGCTGCTGCCGTACACGGAGAGCCGGTTGCCGGCTGCCTCGGCGACGACCTCCACATATCGTCGGGCAGCACGCGCTTCCCGGCTGACGATGGCGCCGAGGCGGACGGCCTGCGGGGAGCGGACCGCCACACGAGGCCGCAAGCGGGTGCGGGAGAAGACCGCCCCGTCCTGGTCGGCGACCACGCGCCCACCGTCGAGGGTGACCACATGGCCCGCCGAGCGCGCCGCTTCCTTGGGGTCCCTGGTCGCGAACACCACGGTTCCGCCGCGCTCGGCATGGCAGCGCAGCATCCCGTGCAGCCAGTCGGCCTCTCTCGGCGCCAAGCCTTCCGCCGGATCGTCCAGAAGGAGCGTGTGAGGGTCCCCGAGCAACGCGCAGGCCAGCGCCAGCCGGCGATCCATGCCGAGGGAGAGCGTGGCGATGCGCTGATCCCTCAGCCCGGTCAGGCCCACCGCGTCGAGCAGTTCGTCGGCCCGGGAGACGGGTACACCGGCCGCGGCGCAGAGCATGCGCAGCTGCCCTCGAACGGTGCGGGCAGGGTGCCCCGGCACGTCCCCCAGCACCACCCCCACCTCACTGGCCGGGTTCGGGACGCGGTGCAGCGGCCTGCCTCGGTAGTAGGTGACCCCCCGGCCCGGCTCCAGTTCGAGCATCAACCGCAGGGCCGCGGTCTTTCCGGCACCTGGCGCCCCCAGCAGTGCCGTGACGCACCCCGGCTCCGCATCGAAGGTGAGGTCGTCCACAGCGGGGGCTTGCCCACGGGTAGGGGCGCTGGTGAGTCCGATGGCCTGGAGCATCGCTTCTCTCGCAGGAAATGGGACGGCGAAGGCGGAGCCGCCCGGCGGCGAGTGAGTACCGCAGCACGATAACCCGACATATAGGACTTTCAGTGCAAGCTGGGCTGCGCGGCGGCTCGGGGCTCCTCCCAGGAGGGGCGGGACCTCAGACCTCGGGCCTCAGCATCGGCGGGTTGAGCACAGTCGCCGTGCCCGACCGGAACAGCTGGGCCGGGCGGCCTCCCTGCCGGGTGGTCGTCCCTCCGGTGGGCACCAGGAAACCCGGCGTACCCGTCACCTTGCGATGGAAGTTCCTGGGATCCAGCACCACGCCCCACACCGCCTCGTACACCCGACGCAGCTCGCCGACCGTGAAGGCAGGCGGACAGAAGGCAGTGGCCAGCGAGGAGTACTCGATCTTGGACCGGGCCCGCTCGACCCCGTCGGCGAGGATCCTCGCGTGATCGAAGGCCAACGGCGCCTGGTGCTCGCCGTCCGGGGCGTAGCCGCCCTCGGGTCCGAGCAGGTCCTCGACGGGCGCCCATCGCGCACTGTTCGCGTCGCCGCCCGCCCTGGGGGCGGGCAGGTCGGGAGCAAGCGCCAGATGGGCGACGCTGACAACCCTCATCCTCGGGTCCCGGGCGGGGTCCCCGTACGTGGCGAGCTGTTCCAGGTGGGCGCCGTTACCGACAGCGGGGGCGGACGGATCCTGCGCGCAGAGGCCGGTCTCCTCGACAAGTTCTCGTGCCGCAGCGGCCCCGAGATCCTCGTCGGCCCTGACGAAACCGCCCGGCAGGGCCCACCTGCCCTGGAACGGGGTTTCACCCCGACGTACCACCAGGGCGCAGAGGGCGTGCCGACGCACCGTGAGCACCACCAGGTCGACGGTGACGGCGAACGGCGGAAAGGTCGACGGGTCGTAGGGCGGCATGTCGCGATCATAGTCGTCTTCCTGACGATAAACACTCCCTTCCCCGCGCCTCTTCACCGGCCTTCCGGAGCCCGCTACCGGGCGTCCGGAAGAACGCGGGCCAAGCATCCCTCCGTCGACGCGAGGCGTACGGCCGGTCCGCGTGCGGCGCCGGGGCCCGGCGCCGCACCGGCATCAACGGCCGGTCCTGGTCCCCCGCCGCCCTTGCGCCCCGGGCCGGGCGGGCCGCCGCCTGTCCGCCTTGCCGGGGCCGGGCCGAGCCGAACCGGGACGCGTCCGGGCCCTCCCGGCCGGCCTCACCGGGGCGGGACGGGCCCCCGCGACCCGTTCCGCACGCCGGCCGTGCCGGCCTGCCCGCATGTTGCGCTCGCCGCGCAGGCAGCGCCGCAGCGTCTCCGGGTCGAGCCCCTGATTGCACGCCTCGTGCAGCAGTTGCGCAAAGGTGTAATGCGGATCGAGGCGCAGAGCGAGTCCCAGCGCGACGCGCGCGGCCGGTTCGTCGCCGGTCGACCAGGAGACCCAGCCCGCCAGGGTGAGAGGGGCTGCGGCGTGTTCTTCAAACGGGGCGACGCAGCGGCGGGCCAGAGCCCGCCAGAGCCGCAAGGCGGCAAGCGCCTTCGGGCCTTCCATCCACTCAGCAGCCCTGTCACGGGTCTCCCTGTCCTGGAGACCGAGAATCATCGACGCCGCCTCCTCGTCGCTGATCAGTCGGTCGTCGTTGATGTCTGCGAGGGACGGTGCCGTCGCGGGCGCCTTCCCGAGGCGGTCGATCAGGCGGCCTGCGAGCTTCAGCGTGTCACCCGCGAGCTCCTGGCGGCGTTCCTGGTCGAGCAGCAGGGGCACCATCGCGCTGCCCGCCGCGTCCAGGGCACGCTGCTGGGCATCGTCCGATGTGCGAGTGAGCGGCGTGAGCCTCGCCTCCATCTCGCGCAGCGATCCCCGTACCTGGATGCCGGCATAGGTGGCCGCCGCCGCCATGACCGAGGTGCCGGGCATGGCCAGCAGGTTTCCTTCCGCCGGGCAACAGCGGGCATCGGGACAGACGTAGGACCAGAACCGGTTGCCCGAGATGCACAGCACTTCGAGAACCGGTACGTCCAGCGCTCCGCACGCTGTACGCAACCGCTGGGCGAACGGCCGCAGGCGCTCCATGGTCTGGCTGCCCGTCTCGCCGTCCACCGGGTCCTGGCAGAGGAAGACGACGATGGCGTCGGGCCGGGCGTCACGCCGCTCGCTTCCCTTGATCAGGCATTCGGCGAGCTGCTCGGCAACCGTCGGCCACTCCAGCGGAGACGGGGGAATGCCGAGCCTGAGCCTGGCTCCGAACCGGCCCCGGCCACCGTGCAGGGCGACCATGACCACGCTGTCGCTCGGATGGAAGCCCATGAGATACGGGAGAGCGTCGGCCAGCTCGGCCGGGCCTCGCAGGGTGATCTGCTGTTCCTCGGAGGGACCGATTGATTCGGGGTGCTTGTTCATGGCCAGACCGTCTCGCGGCCGCGCACTTCCCGCTACCCCCTGTGGATAAGTTATCCACAGGGGGTGATCGGCTGTTCGCGGTTGTCGGAACCATCGGGTTGCATGGGAGGCATGACCAACGCAGACCGCACAGAGCTCAGGGCTTCGGCCGATTCCATACTGGCCCGACTCGTCGGAGACGCCTCCGGCACCGCGCGGCTGCGCGAGGACCAGTGGCGGGCCATCGAAGCGCTCGTCGCGGACAAGCGTCGGGCATTGGTCGTCCAGCGCACCGGCTGGGGAAAGTCCGCGGTGTACTTCGTCGCCACCTCTCTTCTGCGTGCTCTCGGCGCCGGGCCGACGGTGATCATCTCCCCGCTGCTGGCGCTGATGCGCAACCAGGTCGCGGCGGCGGCCCGGGCCGGCATAACCGCGCGCACGATCAATTCGTCCAACACGGAGGAGTGGGACACCGTGCAGGCCGAAGTGGCCGCCGGTGAGGTCGACGTCCTGCTGGTCAGCCCCGAGCGTCTCAACAATCCCGACTTCCGCGACCAGGTGCTGCCACAGCTCGCCGCGACCACCGGACTGCTCGTCGTGGACGAGGCGCACTGCATCTCCGACTGGGGCCACGACTTCCGGCCCGACTACCGCCGGTTGCGGACGATGCTCGCGGACCTGCCCGCCGGTGTGCCGGTGCTCGCCACCACCGCCACGGCGAACGCCCGGGTCACCGCTGACGTGGCGGAGCAGTTGGGTACCGGTTCCGGAGCGGACGCACTCGTGCTGAGGGGCTCGCTGGACCGGGAGAGTCTGAGCCTCAGCGTGTTGCGCCTGCCCAACGCGGCCCATCGCCTGGCATGGCTCGGGGACCATCTCAAGGACCTTCCGGGCTCGGGAATCATCTACACGCTGACGGTCGCGGCCGCCGAGGAGGTCACCGCGTATCTCCGCCAGTGCGGGCACACCGTCGCCTCCTACACCGGCCGCACCGAGAACGCGGAACGGCAGCAGGCGGAGGACGATCTACTGGCCAACCGGCTCAAGGCGCTGGTGGCGACCTCCGCGCTCGGTATGGGTTTCGACAAGCCCGACCTCGGCTTCGTCGTACACCTCGGGTCACCGTCCTCCCCCATCGCCTATTACCAGCAGGTGGGCCGCGCCGGGCGCGGTGTCGAGCATGCCGAGGTGCTGCTCCTGCCGGGCACGGAGGACGAAGCGATCTGGCGGTACTTCGCGTCGGTCGGCTTTCCGCCGGAGGAGCAGGTCCGGCGCACGATCGACGCGCTGGGGCAGGCCGGGCGGCCGCTCTCGCTGCCCGCCCTGGAGCCGCTGGTCGATCTGCGGCGCGCTCGGCTGGAAAGCATGCTCAAGGTACTCGACGTCGACGGGGCGGTCAGGCGGGTGAAGGGCGGCTGGACCGCGACGGGAGAACCTTGGATCTACGATGCCGAACGCTACGCGTGGGTGGCCCGTCAACGCGCCGCGGAGCAGCAGGCCATGCGCGACTACGCCACGACGGACGGCTGCCGGATGGAGTTCCTGCGCCGTCAGCTCGACGACGAGGAGGCAACCGCGTGCGGGCGGTGCGACAACTGCGCCGGCGGCCGGTTCGAGGTCGGAGTCTCCGACGCCGCTCTGGACACCGCGAAGGGTGAGCTTCGCAGGGCCGGTGTGGAGGTGGAGCCCCGCAAGATGTGGCCGACCGGGCTCGCGTCGGTGGGTGTCGATCTCAAGGGCAGGATTCCGGCGACGGAGCGCTCCGGCACCGGCCGGGCGCTGGGCAGGCTCACCGACATCGGGTGGGGCAACAGGCTGCGCCCGATACTGGCGACGCAGGCACCCGACGGCCCGGTGCCGGGCGACGTGGCCGATGCCGTGGTCACCGTACTGGCCGACTGGGCCAAAGGCCCCGGAGGCTGGGCGCCTGGGGCCGCCGACGCCGTCTCCCGCCCGGTCGGTGTGGTCACCATCGCTTCGGACCGCAGACCCCAGCTCATCGAATCACTCGGCAGGCACATCGCCGGAGTGGGCCGGATGCCCCTCCTCGGGTGTGTGGGCCTGGCGCCGGACGCCGATGCCGTCCGGATATCGCAGACCAACAGCGCCCAGCGGGTCCGCGCCCTGCACGAGAGGCTGGTCGTCGCGCCCGATCTCGCGGATGCCCTGGCGGCCGTGGACGGCCCCATACTGCTCGTGGACGATCTCTCGGACACCGGCTGGACTCTCGCCGTGGCAGCCCGCCTGCTGCGTCGGGCCGGGGCGGAGGCGGTGTTTCCGCTGGTCCTCGCCGTTCAGGCGTGACGGGAGCGTCGGGCGGGGCCGGACTGGGCAGGGATATCCGTGTCATTCCGGCTGAATACCGTCAGCCTCACCAATTGCTCGTTGCCGCCTGCCGATACGCCAGGAAGAATTGGACTCGCTCCCCGCACGGTCCTTTCGCGGGCCCGAAAGGGCTGTGCTGCGGCGCGCCCTCACCCGACCCTGCCCGCATCGTGGGCGCGTATGCGAAGGGAGGACCGTGACCTTCGGATTCGCTCCGTCCGCAGCCACTTCGATGTCGACAGCCGCCGACTCCGCCAACCGCCTTGCCAGAATGCTCGAACCGGCAGAGTGGGCAGCGGCCGGAATACCCCTGCTGCGCAGCCCACGTGAGGTGGTCAGCGGCCTGCACTCCAGGCACCGGCCGACCCCGGCCACCGCTGTGGTCGCCGTCCTGGACCACGAGGAGCGTCTGACGGCGAGCGCCTCTTTCGCCCGCCGTTCCGTGACAGCCGACGGCTGGGAGTTCCGGAACTCCCTGCTGGCGCATCTGCGCCGCGTCATCCCGCACGATCTGCGCCGCCGTACCCCCGTCCGCACCGCGGTACTGCTCTACTGCCGCGAAGGGGACGAGCGTTGGACGGAGGAGGACGGAGCGTGGATGTGGGGGCTGCGGGACGCCTGCACACTGCATGGACTACGGTGCGGCGCGTACATCACGCTGACCCGGGGCGGCTGGCAGGTGCTGGGCGAGGGGCGCGGCGGTCGCCGTCCGAACTCCATGTCGCACCCTTCGGACCTCGCCGACACCGCCCTGCCCTCCGAACAGGTCCCGTCGCGCACCGGCGGCGGAGCAGCGCAGGCACTGCACCGTTCCGCCGCACGCTGACCGGACACGCTTCGGCGGTCCGGCCGCCCTCGCGGACAGCCGGGCCGCCGAAGCCGCCGGGTCACGCCGCGACGGAACCAGCCGCGGGCCCGCCGGCGACGAAGCTCAGACGCCGGCGCCGAGCGCGGCGTTGACCCGCTGCGGGTCACCGCAGACGATCAGCAGCACACCGGCGGACTCGCGAGCCTTGGCCAGCGCCCGCGCGGCCGCGTCGTCGGCCGGGCCGTTGACCGCGACGACCACTACGGGCCGGGGCTTGATCCGGTCCGCCGTGGCCGCGGCGAAGAAGACGTCGTCGCCCGCTTCGAGCTGGGCCCAGTAGGCGGCCTCACCGAAGGAGAGCTCGTGGGTCGCCCACGGGTGCTGCCCGCCCGTGGTCAGCACCAGGATGTCGCCGGGTGCGCGACCTGAGTCGAGCAGCAGATCCACCGCCTCGTCGGCGGCGTCGAGCGCCCCGTCGGCCGATGCGGGGATGACCTGGAGCTGCGCTGCGGAACGATTCTCCGGCGGCGCCGTCCGGGGCTGACCGGATGTGGGGTGTTGGCGCTGCGCCGGGGGCGCAGGCCGAGGGCCGGGCACCGGGCGACCGGGGCGCGGCGTGGCCGCTGTACGCGGACCGGGTACTGGACGAGGGGTCGACGCGGCGCGGCCGGTGGCCGGGGTGGCGCGGGGACCCTGGGCGCTCTCGTGAATCTGAGGCTCCTCGGGGATGAGAGGCATGGGTGGTTGTCTATCAAACGCCGATACCACGGGCATCGGCGGGTGGGCACATATGCGCGATCAGAAGTCGAAGCCGAGCTGGCCCCCGCTTTCCAGTGCGGCCGCCTCGGCGGAGAAACGGACCTTCTTGAGGTGCTGCCACCGGGGCAGCGCGTCGAGGTAGGACCACGAGAGGCGGTGGTGGGCGGTGGGCCCACGCTCCTCGAGTGCGGCCCTGTGTACGGGCGACGGGTAGCCGGCGTTGGCCTCGAATGCGAAGTCCGCGTACTCCCCGTTCCGCCCGCCGAGTTCGGCCATCAGGGCGTCCCGACGAACCTTCGCGATCACCGATGCCGCAGCCACCGCGACGCAGGACTGGTCCCCCTTGATGACGGTACGGACCCGCCAGGGGCTGCCCAGGTAGTCGTGCTTGCCGTCCAGGATCACCGCGTCGGGACGGACCGGCAGCGCCTCCAGGGCGCGTACGGCCGCGAGCCGGAGCGCGGCGGTCATGCCCAGATCGTCGATCTCCTGGGGGGAGGCGTCACCGATGCCGTACGCGGTGACCCAGCTCTCCAACACCGGCGCGAGTTCCGCACGGCGCTTGGGGCTGATCAGCTTGGAGTCGGTGAGTCCGGCGGGGGGCCTGCGAAGACCGGTGACCGCGGCGCACACCGTGACAGGCCCCGCCCACGCTCCGCGTCCGACTTCGTCGACGCCGGCGACGATCTTGGCACCAGTGGTGGCGCGCAGTGAGCGCTCGACGGTGTGCGTGGGTGGTTCGTACGGCATGGCGTTTGTCAGCGTACGCCGAAGGGGACGGCAGGAACACCCCGGGGCGCCCCTCGCAGGCTCGTCCCTGCGTTCGCGCGCCGGACGGCGCGCGACACACGGCTCCGGGCACGGCCCTCAGCGGGGGCTGGAGCAGAAGAACGGCACGGCGACCTGATCGTTCCTGCATGGCCCCCGGACGGACCTCGCCTCGCTCGACGCCTCGGCTCACCACTTCCTTGATGAGGTCGGTGGAAGGCTGGATCACTCCGTCGAGGATCACCGACTGGAAGCGTTCCGCCGTTTCGGCGTCGCATTCGTGAATGACCGAGCGCAGGGCCGAACCGGAGGTGGACAGCATCGCGTCGCGCATGCCCGGCACAGCTGGTAGAGGCCGTCGCGGACGTTGCCCGAGTCCGGGGCCCGCCCCGGAGCCGGCATCGCGCTGCGCAGCGCCTCGGCCACCAGCTCCTCCTTGGAGGACCAGCGCCCGCAGATCGCCGCCTTTCCCTTCTGGGCTCCGGCGGCCACACCTTCCATCGTCAGGCCGTTCCAGCCCACCGTGCTCAGCGCTTCCAGCGTGGCTTCGGAAAAAGCGCGTTCCGGCACGGATCCCCGGCGGCGCAGGAATACCACCGGCTGTCGAGCGGCGGCGGCCGATCACGAAGTGACCATGCACTTCTCTCCGTCGAACAGCTTCGGTTCGCCTCCGCGAATCTTCTGGTACTGAGGCCGGACAGACGCGGAGGCGCGACTTCGCTCGCGCTGATCACCACGACCCTTCCCGAGGGCCCCGAGCGCAACCGCGCGTTCGGCGTCTTCGCCGCGGGGTCCGCCGGTGGCGGTGTGATCGGACTGCTGGCGGGCGGGATGCTCGCCGAGTGGCTGGACTGGCGCTGGGGCCTCTTCGTCAATGTGCCGATCGGCGTCCTGATCGCGGTCCTGGCTCCCCTGCACATCAGTAGTCCGCACTCGCCTCACCCTCGCGTCGTTCGGAGCGGCGGTGCTGCTGCCGGCTTCCTTCGTGTTCGTCGAGATGAGGGCCAAGGAGCCGATCACACCCCTGCGGGGGTTCGCCGACCGCAACCGTTCGGGAACGTACGTGATCATGCTCAGCCCGGCTGCGGCCATGTTCGGCATGTTCTTCTTCATCGTGCTGTTCGTACAGAACGTTCTGTCCTACAACCCCGTCGAGTCGGGCCTGGCGTTGCTGCCCGTTACCGTCTAGATACCCACGGACGTCGAGCGGAGCGGGGCACCGGCTGCGGGCCGCCCTTCCCTGAGGAACGGCCCGCACGTTCGGCACGGATGAGGTGTCGGACGGCAACTCGGGGGAGCTCACGGGTGGATCAGTACGGGTCGTACGGGTCGTAGACGTCGTCCGTCCCGCCACCTCGCTCGTCGCCGTTGTCGCCCGTGCTCAGTCCCCGGCAGTCGAGTGCGCGGAAGCCGGGGTCCCAGTCGCCGAGGATGTCCCGGGCTCGCGATTCACCCCAACTCGTCGCGTACCAGGGCTCGTCGGAGTCCCGGAGCGCGCGTTGAATGTCCTGCAACGCACAGGACCGCAGGGGCTCGGGCAACGTGTCGAGAGCGGGAACGGCGTCGGCCGACAGACCCTTGAGGTATTCGATGTCGATCGAGTGATCGTTGCGGTATCGCTGGACGTTCTGCTCGGCGATGAGCCCGTCGGGCGAGACGAGACCGAAGACCAGTACGCCGACTGCCGCGCTCGCCGCGACCGCACGCGGCAGCAGGCGAGGGCCGAACACGCCGGCCGCCATGATCAGGACGAGGATGACGCCGAGCCAGAGCTCTACGGCGGCCACGGAGATCCTCAGCCTGGTCAGGCCGTACGCGTCGACGTAGAGGTCCATGCGCCGCAGGGCCGACGCGACCACAACAAGCGTGAGGAAGCACAGGGTGCCGAGCACACAGCGGACGAGGGTGCGGTCGCGGGTGCCGCCGCGCGGGGCCCAGCGAAGGGCGAGCGCGATGACGCCGAGCGTGAGCACGGTGGCCCAGAGCAGTTGCCAGAAACCCTGGCGGGCGTATTCGGAGTAGCTCAGGTCCGTCTCGGCCATCACCTTGTCGTATCCGCCGAGCAGCACCGTGAGCTGGATGGTGAGGAACGCCGCGAAGAGGAGATTCAGCACGATCAGCGGAAGAGCCCATTCCAGCCGCCCGCGCGCCTTGCCCGGCCGTACCGTCAACCCGTCCCAGCGGACCGGGGCGGCGGCGGTGTAGGCGGCGGCGAGGGCGCCCACCAGCCCGAGGAGGCCCAGGAAGATCCGCCAAGGACCATCACTGACCGACACGTCCGGGGTCAGGCTGCCCAGCAGGTCCGCGAACGCGGCGTCGGCACTCGCGAAGAGCGCGCCGAACACGATGAGCAGGACGACGGCCGCGGCCGCGGACCGGAACACGACGCCGAACCGGCCCCGGGACCCGGACATACGCTCGCGCAGACCGCGGGCGCCCCAGCCGAGTGATTCGTATACGGAGGTGAGCACACCGAGGGAACCCAGGAACACGCCGAGCCAGCTCCGGCTGCCGTGAAGCGCCAGCGAGCCGAGCGCCAGGGCGGACACCATCGCGAGGAAGGTGGGCCAACCGGCGTCCCGAAGCGCGGGAACGGCCAGTAGCGCCAGGCCACCGATCCCCCACACGGCGGTCCAGGGACGAAGCGTGCGACCCGCCTCCCTCGCGGAGAGGTAGGCGCCGGCCGAGGCCGGCAGTGCCACGAGGAGCAGGTTCAGACCGATTCCGTCGCCCAGCAGAGCCATGCTGAGCAGGGCCGTCGCAACGGTGGCCCAGAGGGTGCCGGGGTGAACGGGCCCAGGCTTCGCGGCCCGGAGCCGCGTCGTCACCGAGGGGGGTGGCTTGCCCCAGGGGCTCGGTTGTCCCTGGCCGCCGGGGCGCTGCGCAGCGTAGGCAGGAACCTTGGGCGGTTCGGGTGTCGAGGGCGTACCGCCTCCCGCCCCACCTCCGCCCATGGCTCGGGGGGCGGCGGCCGGCGGGGCTATCTGCCCGCCCTGCGCCCCCACGGCCGCAGTTCCGGGCGCGGCCCGCCCAGTGCCCGCCTGCCCAGGCACGTCCTCCTGCGGCGCGGCCCGTCCATGGCCCGCCTGCTCAGGAACGCTCTGCTGCGGCGTGGCCTGCCCGGAGGCGCCCTGGCCAGGGACGCCCTGCTTCGACGCGCCCAGTTCCGGAGCGGATTGCTCCGGTGCGGGCTGCTGGGACGTGACCTGCTCGGGAGTGGCCTGGCCGGGAACCCCCTGCGCCCTCTCGCCCTGACCGGTGTCGGCCTGGTCCGGCGTGGGCCGGGGTGAGGCGGCCTGGTCCGGCGCAGGGTCGGGCCGGGGTGAATCTGGCGGTGTTTCTGACACGGGACCCCTCCCCACCGGGGTCCGCTCACGCGTGCCCTGGGCAGCGCGCGGCCCCCCGGCGTCTCAATCGGTGCGCACCCGTCGTCATGATCACCGAGGGCGGCGTGGCCGAAAGAGTATCCCCGTGTCACAGCCGTCAGCCGTGCGGAAGGATGCTGTGGCAGGACCGTGACAGTCGAAGCAGCGGCCCGGCGACGCGGCCCGGCCGACGCGGTGCGGCGACTCCCCGGACCACCGCGCGGGCTGGGGCCTGTCTGACCATTCCCGTCGTCGCCCGGAGGGCGGCCGGGCGGCGTCAGAGTGCGTGCATGGCGTCACGCGGCAGGCGGGAATGGTCAGACGGGCCCTAGCAGGGCGTCCAGTCCGGAAGGGGCTCCGTGCGGGCCGCCCAGTGCGCCGGCGGGGCGCCCGCGGGGCTTGCCGCGAGCACGCCGCCGACAATGGCGCAGGTCGTGTCCACGTCGCCACCGGCCTGGGCCGTCACCCAGAACGCTTCTTCGAAGTCGCCGAGGCTCCGCGCCGCCGACCACAGGGCGAAGGGGACGGTGTCGTGCGCGCTGGTACGGCGCCCGTTGCCGAGGACCGCCGCGACGGTGCCCGCGTCCCTGTAGTCGAGCATGTCCCGGGCCCGCCGAAGCCCGGCGCCGACGGCGCTGCGCGGGACGAGCGCGACGACACCGTCCAGCAGGTCCTCCGGAGTGGGCGGCCCTGCCGGTGAGGCTACGAGGGCCGCGGCCGCCGCGACGGCCATCGCGCCCACCACGGCCTCGCGGTGCTGGTGCGTGGTGTACGAGGAGATCTCCGCCTGGTGCGTGGCCTGCTCGGGGTCGTCCCCGTACCAGGCACCGAGCGGCGCGATGCGCATCGAGGAACCGTTGCCCCAGGAGCCCTGTCCGTTGAACAGGGAGGAGGCGAGCTCCCGCCAGTCGCCGCCCTCGCGGACCAGGCGCAGCATGCGGTTCACGGCCGGGCCGTAGCCCCGGTCGAAGTCGTGGTGGTGCGCGAAGGACCGGGCCAGGGCGTCCTGCTCGATGCGGCCGTGCTCCCGGAGTACGGCCACGACGGAGCAGGCCATCTCCGTGTCGTCGGTCCACTGCCAGGGCCCGTCCGGCAGGGCCCGGTCCTTCAGGAGCGGATAGTTGGCGGGCACGAAGAACTGGGAGCCCAGGGCGTCTCCCACGGACAGGCCGCGCAGGCTGGCCAGGGCGCGTTCGAGGCGCTGGTCGGAAGCGGATTCGGTCATCGCTTCCACTCTATCCGGAGATGCCGTAGGGCTCAGGAGTACGCCAGCGCTCGAAGGGCCGGTCAAGCGTGTACCGCCCGTCCTTGCCGAGCACGAGCGTCCGGGATTCCCCGTTCCCGGGGTTGGAAAGCGACTCGAATTCGGCTACGGACCAGTGGAACCAGCGCATGCAGAAGAGCCGCATGGTCAGACCGTGGGTGACGAGCAGGACGTTCGGCGGATGGTCGGGGGCCTCGAAGCTGCGGTGCAGGCTCTCCAGGAAGGCGCCGACCCGGTCGTACACGTCCGCCCCGGACTCACCCTGGGCGAAGCGGTAGAAGAAGTGCCCGTAGGCGTCCCGGTAAGCCTTCTGCAGTCTGACGTCGTCGCGGTCCTGCCAGTTCCCCCAGTCCTGCTCGCGCAGCCGGGGCTCCTCACGGACCCGTACCCGCCCGGAGTCCAGGCCGAGCGAGGCGAACGTCTCGTGGGTTCGCCGGTAGGGAGAGACGTACACGCTGACCCGCTCCTCGCCGAAGAGCCCGCGCAACCGCTCCCCCGTCTCGCGGGCCTGGCGCAACCCGGCTGGGGTGAGCCTCAGCGCGTGGTCGGGCTCACGCTCGTACACGGTGTCGTCGGCGTTGCCCTCGGACTCGCCGTGCCGGACAAGAACGATTCGTTGCGGTCGTGCCATACAACGACACTAGTTCGAGTCATCGCCGTCCGAGTACCTGTCCGGAATTCGTCGGTGCATGTCGCCGCCGTACCCGCCGCTCGGGGCCGTCACACCGTCCAGGACGGTTCAAGCTGCACCACGTCGCCGGCGAGCGCCGCCACGTCCTGCTCCGTGCCCGCGCGCTGCGAGAGCCGGTCCACGCTGCCCGGCCGGTATTTGCCGCGTTCCGCGCTGGACTGCCACATGGACAGGACCAGGAACTCGTGCCCGGGCGCCTCGCCGAAGACCCCCCGCAGCATCCCCGGCGATCCCGCCATCGCCGGGTTCCACACCCGCTGCTGCATCAGCGCGAAGTGTTCGACCCGGTCCTCGTGGACGCGGCTGTGGGCCACCCTGAGCACATCCGCGTCCGTGAAGCGCGGTTCAAAACCGGTCTTCACGTCGAAGCGGTACTCGAAGAGCTTGACCTGGAGGTCCTTGTACGTGCCGGACTGCTTCGCGGCCAGGGCGTCGTGGCCACGCGCCATGAAGGAGTCGTAGAAGACGCGGTTCTCCCAGAAGGCGAAGACGTGCGCCACCTCCGGCCGGACGCGGCTCCAGCCGCCGCCCTGCCCTCTGAACCCCGGCTCACCCAGCAGCCCCGCCCACTTCCGCTGCCCCTGTTCGAAACCCCGACGGTCCGACACACTGCAGCGAATCCACTTGACCAGCACGGCGCCATCGTACGGCTGTCGGGCGTGGCGTGGGTCACGCTCCCACGGAGTCCACCGGAACCGGCCGTCTCCCGCCCGATCCTGGCCCGTTTCAGCCGCTCGTCCCCAATCCGGTTGGTTCCGGGGCACGTTGCGGACATGATCGGGGGACGGAACCGGAGCGCCGTCCCCGGGCGCAGGAGGGAAGTCCGATGAGCACTCCCAACAAGGATCTCGAAAAGGTCGAGGTGCGGATCAAGTGGGATCCCAGCGACCGGGGCGAGGCTCCCAACGACCTCGACATCATCGCGGCGACCTACCCGGCGGACGAGCCGTACGGTAGTCCGGCGTACCTCGTCCACTTCGACAGCCGGGCGCCCGACGGCACGATCACGCTCGACCGGGACAGCAGGACGGGCCAGGGCCTCGGCTACGACGAGGTGATGACGCTGGAGCTGGACCGGCTGTCCACCGCCTATGCCCGGGTCGTCGTCGGCGTCGCCATCCAGCAGCGCGACGGCCGGAAGACGTTCGGCGCCATAGAGAACACCCGGGTCCAGGTCCGCGAGGGGTACACGACGCTCGCGGAGGACGACTTCGCCTCCATCGGGGGCGCCACCGCGGCCGTCGTGGCCGAATTCGTACGGGACGAGTCAGGCGGCTGGCACTTCCACGGCACTGTCCGGGGCTTCGACGGCGACCCCGACGAGTTCGCCGCGGCGATGGGCGGCCGCGCGTTCGGCGCATAGGCGCCGTGTACGAGCAGTGCGGGCAGGCCTTCCGGAGAAGACCTGCCCGCACCCGTCGTTCAGCGATCAGCTGCAGCCGCTGGTGGAGCCGCAGCCCTCGCAGATGTAGCAGGAGCCGGCGCGCTGCATCTTCGTACCGCAGGAGAAGCAGAGCGGGGCGTCCGCGCTGATACCGAGCTGCATCTCGACCAGCTCGGCCGAGGTGTGCGCCGTCCTCGGCTCGGCCTTCTCGGTCTCCTGGACCGGGGCGACCGCCTTCAGGGTCTCCGTCCGCACCGGGGCGGTCTGGGCCAGGTTCTCGGCCTCCAGCTGCTCCTCCTCGAACGTCGGCTCGTAGGAGCCGGTGTCGAGGTGGCGCTGGCGCTCCTCGGCGGAGTGGATGCCGAGGGCCGACCGGGTCTCGAAGGGCAGGAAGTCGAGCGCCAGGCGGCGGAAGATGTAGTCGACGATCGACTGCGCCATCCGCACGTCCGGGTCGTCCGTCATGCCGGCCGGCTCGAAGCGCATGTTGGTGAACTTCGAGACGTACGTCTCCAGCGGGACGCCGTACTGCAGGCCCACCGAGACCGCGATGGAGAAGGCGTCCATCATGCCCGCGAGGGTCGAGCCCTGCTTGGACATCTTCAGGAAGACCTCGCCCAGGCCGTCGTCCGGGTAGGAGTTGGCCGTCATGTAGCCCTCGGCGCCGCCCACCGTGAACGAGGTGGTGATGCCGGGCCGGCCCTTGGGCAGACGCTTGCGGACCGGGCGGTACTCGACGACCTTCTCGACCGCGGTGCGGATGGTGTCCTCGGCCTTGGCCGTGACGGCCTCCTTCTCCTTCTCCTTGGTCTTGGCGGAGAGGGGCTGGCCGACCTTGCAGTTGTCGCGGTAGATCGCGAGCGCCTTGACGCCCATCTTCCACGCCTCGAAGTAGACCTCCTCGACGTCCTCGACGGTGGCCGTCTCGGGCAGGTTCACCGTCTTGGAGAGCGCGCCGGAGATCCACGGCTGGATGGCCGCCATCATGCGCACGTGACCCATCGCGGAGATGGACCGCTCGCCCATCGCGCAGTCGAAGACCTCGTAGTGCTCGGTCTTCAGGCCGGGGGCGTCGATCACATTGCCGTGCTCGGCGATGTGGGCGACGATCGCCTCGATCTGCTCCTCCTGGTAGCCCAGGCGGCGCAGGGCCTGCGGGACGGTGCCGTTGACGATCTGCATCGAGCCGCCGCCGACCAGCTTCTTGAACTTGACCAGGGCGAGGTCGGGCTCGAGACCGGTGGTGTCGCAGGACATGGCGAGGCCGATGGTGCCGGTGGGCGCGATGACCGACGCCTGCGCGTTACGGAAACCGTTCTTCGCGCCGAGCCGGATCACGTCCTGCCACGCCTCGGTCGCGGCGGCCCAGATCGGGTTGTCCAGGTCGTCGACGTGCACGGCCACGGCGTTGGCGTCGGCGTGCTGCTTCATGACGCGCTGGTGCGGCTCGGCGTTGCGGGCGTAGCCGTCGTACGGGCCGACCACGGCGGCCAGCTCGGCGGAGCGCTTGTACGAGGTGCCGGTCATCAGCGAGGTGATGGCGCCGGCGAGCGCGCGGCCGCCGTCGCTGTCGTACGCGTGGCCGGTCGCCATCAGCAGGGCGCCGAGGTTGGCGTAGCCGATGCCGAGCTGGCGGAAGGCGCGGGTGTTCTCGCCGATCTTCTCGGTCGGGAAGTCGGCGAAGCAGATGGAGATGTCCATCGCGGTGATGACCAGCTCGACGACCTTGGCGAAGCGCTCGGACTCGAAGGACTGGTTGCCCTTGCCGTCGTCCTTGAGGAACTTCATCAGGTTCAGCGAGGCGAGGTTGCACGAGGTGTTGTCCAGGTGCATGTACTCGCTGCACGGGTTCGAGCCGTTGATCCGGCCGGACTCGGGGCAGGTGTGCCAGTGGTTGATCGTGTCGTCGTACTGGATCCCCGGGTCGGCGCAGGCCCAGGCGGCCTCGGCCATCTTGCGGAAGAGGGACTTCGCCTCGACCTCTTCGATGACGTCGCCGGTCATCCGGGCGCGCAGCCCGAACTTGCCGCCGGACTCGACGGCCTTCATGAACTCGTCGTTCACGCGGACCGAGTTGTTGGCGTTCTGGTACTGGACGGACGTGATGTCGTCGCCGCCCAGGTCCATGTCGAAGCCCGCGTCGCGCAGGGCGCGGATCTTCTCCTCCTCCTTCACCTTCGTCTCGATGAAGTTCTCGATGTCGGGGTGGTCGACGTCGAGAATGACCATCTTGGCCGCACGGCGGGTGGCGCCACCGGACTTGATCGTTCCGGCGGACGCGTCGGCGCCCCGCATGAAGGAGACGGGACCGGAGGCGTTGCCGCCGGAGGAGAGGAGTTCCTTGGAGGAACGGATACGGGAGAGGTTCAGGCCGGCCCCGGAGCCGCCCTTGAAGATCATGCCCTCTTCCTTGTACCAGTCGAGGATCGACTCCATGGAGTCGTCGACGGCCAGGATGAAGCAGGCGGAGACCTGCTGCGGCTGGGGCGTACCGACGTTGAACCACACCGGGGAGTTGAAGCTGAAGATCTGGTGCAGGAGGGCGTACGCCAGCTCGTGCTCGAAGATCTCCGCGTCGGCGGGGGAGGCGAAGTACTGGTAGTCCTCGCCGGCCTTCCGGTACGTCTTGACGATCCGGTCGATCAGCTGCCGCAGACCGGTCTCGCGCTGCGGGGTGCCCACGGCGCCCCGGAAGTACTTGCTGGTGACGATGTTGACCGCGTTCACCGACCAGAAGTCGGGGAACTCGACGCCACGCTGCTCGAAGTTGATCGAGCCGTCGCGCCAGTTGGTCATGACGACGTCACGGCGCTCCCAGGACACCTCGTCGTACGGATGCACGCCGGGGGTGGTGTGAATGCGCTCGATACGCAGGCCCTGCTTGGACGCAGTCGACTTGGTCCCCTTGTTGCGGGAACCCCGTGCCGGGCCGCTCGCCGTCTCTGTCATGCCGCCTCCCATATGTGGGCAAAAACGCCCTGAAGTGCCGAGAACTTCCCCGGGCACAGTGTGTGTCTGATGCTTCGGCCGCCGCATTCGTCATACGTCGCCCGGAGCAAGGTCCTGGTGCCGGTCCGCGCGATCCCCGGATCGACGCGGCCGGCGACCGCCGCTCAGTCGGCGGCGACGGCGGGGGCGGGGACCTCGAGGGTCTCGCCGCTCCCGCATGATTCCGCGCGGGGCCGCCGCTCACGGAGTTCCGTGATGGCGGCCTCGAAGTCTTCGAGGCTGTCGAACGCCCGGTACACGGACGCGAAGCGCAGGTAGGCGACGAGGTCGAGTTCCTGCAGGGGGCCGAGGATGGCCAGGCCCACGTCGTGCGTGGTCAGCTCGGCACTGCCGGTCGCCCGCACCGCCTCCTCGACCCGCTGGCCCAGTTTGGCGAGGGCGTCCTCGGTGACGGGCCGCCCCTGGCACGCCTTGCGCACACCCGAGATGACCTTGGTGCGGCTGAAGGGCTCGGTGACCCCGCTGCGCTTGACCACCATGAGTGAACAGGTCTCCACCGTGGTGAAGCGGCGGGAGCAGTCGGGGCACTGGCGCCGCCGGCGGATCGAGGTCCCGTCGTCGGTGGTGCGACTGTCGACGACCCGGCTGTCGGGGTGCCTGCAGAAGGGGCAGTGCATGGCTCCCAACCCTCCTTCACAGCACGACTGAATAGCCTCTTCGGTCCCGGTCACGGGCCCTCGAAGCGGTCTCAAGCATAGGCGATGACCGCACCCCCGATGGACGGGGTACCACTACATTCGGGGCGGTCGGAACTATCCAACCACTAGATCTGGGGTCCGGCCGCGCATTTGGCCCTAAGCGCGTGTCGCGCCGGAGGGCGTCCGGAAGGCAGCGTAAGGCCGACCAAGAGGGTACGGGAAGCACCCGGACGACGGACGGCCGGGCGGCCACCCCGCGACGGCCCCGCACAGGATGCCGCGCTACGGTCCTGGAGCGGCCTCGACCACCGCCGTGCCCCAGGGCGGCACCACCCGCGACACGCAACCGTCGCGCACCGTAGGCGGCCTCATACACCTGGCAGTGGAGTCCCGACAGTCTTTTATTCGTTTTTCACTCGAACGTGTGTTTGGCGCAACCTTTCGAAAGCTACTACCGTTGTGCAGCCAGGGAGACCATTCGAGAGGGGCCGCCGACGTGACCACCACCGCAGACAGTGCCATCATCACTGCCCAGGACCGCTCCCAGAGCCGACTCGAGCCGGTGCATGCCATGAATGACTCAGTCACGAACACGGAGGGCCCGGAGCCCGGGCGCCCAGCGCGCTCGCTCCCCGGACGACCTCCCGGAATCCGGGCGGACAGCTCGGGGCTCACGGACCGGCAGCGGCGGGTGATCGAGGTCATCCGGGATTCCGTGCAGCGGCGAGGCTATCCGCCGTCGATGCGGGAGATCGGTCAGGCGGTGGGCCTCTCCAGCACCTCCTCCGTCGCCCATCAGCTGATGGCGCTGGAGCGCAAGGGCTTCCTGCGCCGCGACCCCCACCGCCCCCGGGCGTACGAGGTACGCGGCTCCGACCAGCCGAGCACGCAGCCGACGGACACCACGGGCAAGCCCGCCGCCTCGTACGTGCCGCTGGTGGGCCGGATCGCAGCCGGTGGGCCGATCCTCGCCGAGGAGTCCGTCGAGGACGTCTTCCCGCTCCCCCGCCAGCTGGTGGGTGACGGCGAGCTCTTCGTGCTCAAGGTCGTGGGTGACTCGATGATCGAGGCGGCGATCTGTGACGGCGACTGGGTCACCGTGCGCCGCCAGCCCGTCGCGGAGAACGGCGACATCGTGGCCGCCATGCTGGACGGTGAAGCCACGGTGAAGCGCTTCAAGCGCGAGGACGGTCACGTCTGGCTGCTCCCGCACAACGCCGCGTACCAGCCGATCCCCGGCGACGAGGCGACGATCCTCGGCAAGGTCGTCGCGGTGCTGCGCAGGGTCTGAGACCCGCACCTCACGCTCTCTGGGAGAAGGGGCCCCGTTCCGGCTTTCACGCCGGTCTCGGGGCCCCTTCTCGTGTACGTCTTCGCGGCGGTGTACGCCCCCGAGGGACTACCGCCCGTCCGCCTTGGCCGCCGCGTCGATGGCGGCGAGCGAGCGCCGGGCCTGATTGCGGTCGGTGGTGTACCAGAAACCGGGGAGCGAGGCCCGCAGATAGCTGCCGTAGCGTGCGTTGGCCAGGCGCGGGTCGAGCACCGCGACGACGCCCTTGTCCCCCGTGGCCCGCACGAGACGGCCGGCGCCCTGAGCCATCAGCAGCGCGGCATGCGTGGCCGCCACCGCCATGAAGCCGTTGCCCCCGGCCTCCTCGACGGCCTTCTGCCGCGCGCTCATCAGCGGATCGTCGGGGCGGGGGAACGGAATCCGGTCCATGACCACCAGCTGACAGCTGGCTCCCGGCACGTCGACGCCCTGCCACAGCGACAGCGTGCCGAAGAGGCAGGTTTCCGGATCGGCGGCGAAACTCTTGATCAGCTCACCCAGGGTCTCCTCGCCCTGGAGCAGGATCGGCTTGTCCAGCCGGCCGCGCAGCTCCTCGGCCGCCGCCTTGGCCGCCCGCATGGAGGAGAACAGCCCCAGCGTGCGCCCGCCGGCCGCCTCGATGAGCTCGGACAGCTCGTCCAGCATGTCCGTGCGGGAGCCCTCGCGCCCGGGGGTCGCCAGATGACGCGCGACGTACAGGATGCCCTGCTTCGGATAGTCGAACGGCGAGCCGACGTCCAGACCCTTCCACTGCGGGACGTCCTCGCCCGCCGTACCCTCCGGGGCGAGCCCCAGGGATGCGCCCACACCGTTGAAATCGCCGCCCAGCTTGAGCGTGGCCGAGGTGAGCACGACGGACCGCTCGGCGAACAGCTTCTCGCGCAGCAGCCCGGAGACGGAGAGCGGGGCGACGCGCACCGAGGCGCCGAACCGGTCGTGGCGCTCGTACCAGACGACGTCGTACTCGGAGCCCTGCGTGATGCGCTCGGCGACGGCATGGATGGACTCCACCGAGGCCAGCGCCTGCTTGCGGACCGCGTCCTCGTCCTGGACGGACTTGTCCCGCGTGGCGCCGATCGCGGAGATCACCGTGCGCGCCGCGTCCCGCAGGGCCATCAGCGCGTACCCCAGGTCCTCCGGCACCTCCTCCAGGCGGCCGGGCAACGCCAGCTCCATGACCCGCTCGAAGCCCTCGGAGGCGGTCTGCAGCGCGTCGGCCGCCTTCTCGTTGACCAGCTTCGCGGCGCGGCGCACCGCGCGTTCGACCTGGCCGGGGGTCAGCTCGCCGGTGGCCACACCGGTGACCCGGGAGACCAGTTCGTGGGCCTCGTCCACGATCAGCACCTCGTGCTGCGGGAGCACCGGGGCGCCCTCGATGGCGTCGATCGCCAGGAGCGCGTGGTTGGTGACGACCACATCGGCGAGCTTCGCCCGTTCCCTGGCCTGCTCGGCGAAGCACTCCGCCCCGTACGCGCACTTGCTCGCGCCCAGGCACTCCCGCGAGGAGACCGAGATCTGGGCCCAGGCCCGGTCCGAGACGCCGGGGGTGAGGTCGTCCCGGTCGCCCGTCTCCGTCTCGTCGGCCCAGTCGCGCATGCGCAGCAGGTCCTGGCCGAGCTTGCTGGACGGGGCCGCCGCCTCGAACTGGTCGAACAGCCCCTCCTCCTCGTCCTGCGGCACGCCCTCGTGGAGCCGGTGCAGGCAGAGGTAGTTCGACCGGCCCTTGAGCATGGCGAACTGGGGGCGGCGGCGCAGCAGCGGGTGCAGCGCGTCGACCGTACGGGGCAGATCGCGCTCCACGAGCTGGCGCTGGAGAGCCAGCGTCGCCGTGGCCACGACGACGCGCTCGCCGTGTGCCAGGGCCGGCACCAGGTAGCCGAGCGACTTGCCCGTCCCCGTGCCGGCCTGGACGAGCAGGTGGGATTGGTCGTCTACGGCCTCGGCGACGGCGGTGGCCATCGCGGCCTGGCCGGGCCTCTCCGTACCGCCGACGGCGGTCACGGCGGCGTGCAGGAGCTCGGGGAGGGATGGCTTCGTCATAGCCCGGCCAGCCTACGGGGCGCCACTGACATCGACAGGCACTCCCGGCCTCACTCGGAGGGGTGGAGCGGGTTGGCCACGCTGCCGTGGACCGCCGCGTGCGGGCGTACGGGCCGGTCGCGGTAGCCGTCCAGATGCAGCCGGTTCCGGTTCAGGCAGAGGCGGTCGATGCGCGGGGTGAGCATGTCGAACATCTCGAAGCGCTCCTTCAGCTCCGGGAAGCGGGCGTGGTGGCGCAGGATCTCCGCCCGGACGAGTGACCAGAATTCGTCCTCGGGGACGCCGAGCTGTTCCTCGCAGAGCGGGGAGAGAAACCTGAAGACCCCGGTGAAGAGCCCGGAGTGGATGAACTGGGTGAGGAAGGCCGGCTCCTCGGTGAGCAGGACGCGGCGCACGTCCGCCGGCATGGTGTCGTGCTCGGGCAGCGGCTGCGCGCTCACGTTGACGTCGTCCACGAAGTCCTTGATCGCGAGGCGCACGGGCACGTCCTGCTCGTCGAAGACCACGATCGCGTTCTCGCCGTGCGGGGAGAAGACGGTGCCGTAGCGGTAGAGGAAGTGCAGCAGCGGCGGCAGCAGTGCGGCGAAGAGCCGGGTCAGCCAGACGGTGGGCGCCAGTCCGGAGCGGGCGACCAGCTCGGCGGTGAAGGCGCGTCCCTCGGGGTCGGTGTGGAGCAGGGACGCGAGGGTTCGGGCCCGCTCCCCCGGCGCCAGGCGGGGTGGCAGCGGCTCGCGCCAGATCGCCCCGAGGATCTCCTTGAACTGGTACGGCGCCTCGGGGAGGTGGTCGTACAGCGGGTGCTCGACGGTGACCGAGGCGACCTCGCCGAGGAGGATCACGCCGCAGGTGTCGCGCAGGAAAGGGTCGTTGTCGCGCAGTCCCTGGACCCAGCCCGTGACGGCCGGCGCGGCGACGGTGCGCTCGGTGGGCAGTCCGCGCCAGACCAGGGTGTTGAGGATCGACAGCGGCAGCTTGACCGTGTGCCGGTCGGGCCGTGCGAGGTTGGCGAAGGTACGGATGGACTGCTGCGGCAACCGTACGTCCGGGTCGGCGGGCAGCGGCACGATGTCCCCGGCGGCGATGGCCGGTGCGAACAGGGGCACGATCCACTCGTCCCACTGCCAGGGGTGGACCGGCAGGAAGTGGTAGCCGTCCGGGTCCAGGCCGCGTGCGCGCAGGCTGTCGGCGAAGGACGCGCGGACGGCCGCGTCGAGCTCCTGGGTGTAGAGCTGGTCCGGGGTGGACAGGCCGGGCACGCCCCGGTACGCGGCGATGCGGTGGGAGACGGCGAGCCAGGGCAGCCGCACGGGCTCGCGGGCCTCGGGGCTGTAGCGGGCGGCGTCGGTGGCGGAGAAGCCGAGCCGGCCCTTGTTGGCGACGATCCAGGGGTGGCCGGTCTGGTGGCCCTCCAGCTCCGCGTAGCCGAGGCCGGCCAGCTCGGCGGCGGTGAGCGCGGTGTGGTCGAGGCGGGCGTCCGCGGCGAGTGTGGTGGTCAGCTCGCGGAGGAGGTGGCCGAGCGTGGCGCCGTCGAGGCCGAGGAGGCGGCGGGCCCGGGTGACGAAGAGCAGCGGATCGCGGAACGGGACGCTGTCCGCCGCGGGGTCGGGGCCCTCCTCTCCGATCGATCCGGGGTCCACGCGCCAGCTCCCGTACACACCGCGCCGGGCGGTGAAGGAGAGGCTGCCGCCGTCGTCCAGCGGGAGGGTGTACGTGCTGCCGCCGGCGGTTCGCGGAGCCGGCTCGATGACTTCCTCGTAGGCGAATTCACCGAGCATCTTCGCGAGCATCCGGGAGGCGGCCCGGTCCCAGGCCACCCGGTTGAGCTCCGGGGTGTCGAGCAGCGCGGGCGGCTCCGTTGCGTCGTGGTGCGCAGGGTATTTCGGCACGGGGACTCCTCGGGTGGGAACCGATGGGGTTCGAGCGGTGCGGACGGGTCGGGGATGCGTTCATGGCAGGGTGCGGCGGACTCGGTCGCGGACCATCAGCGCGGCCCGCTTCTCCGGGAGTTCGACCTCGGCGGAGAGACGGAAGCCGGCGCTCAGGAACGCGGAGACGGACGGGGCGTTACGGAGGTCGGGCTCGGCCACGACCCGTGTGCAGAGGGGGACGTGGTCGAGCACGAGGCCGGCCACGGCGCGCAGCAGCGTCGTGCCGGTGCCGCGGCCCCGGTGACTGCCCTCACCGATGAGCAGGTGGACGCCCATGTCGTGCGGCCTGGCCGGGTAGTGGCGGGCGAGCGGGTCGAGGTCGGCGCGGTACAGCTCCCAATAACTCATGGGCGTGCCGGACAGCACCCCGATGCACGGGGTGCTGTGGCTGCCGTGGGACAGCTGGGGGGCAAGGTGCCGGGCGGTGACGCTCTCGTCGCCGGCCAGCTCCCAGAAGGCGGCCACGACGGGGTCGTTCATCCAGCGCGTGAGGGTCGGGAGATCGCGTTCCGGGCGGACGGGGACGAGCTGGAATTCCCCGGCCGGTGTGGACACGGGAGCCCAGTCCCCCCGGAGGACGGGGCCGGCGGGCACGTCGGGGGGAGACACGGGTGACGCTCCTTTCTCAGCTCTCAACTCTCAGCTCTCAGCTCTCAGCTCTCGGCGATCGGCTCTCGGCGATCGGCTTTTCGGTCCCGGCTCGTGGCCCGGCTCTCAGCCGTGCAGAGGGTTGGTGATGGTGACGTAGACGGACTGGGTGTCGACGGGCCCGACGAGTTCGTCGAGTCCGTGCAGGCGGGTCAGCATGTTGGCCTTGCAGCGCAGACGCGGTTTTTCGAGCAGGTGGGCGGGGAACGGAGAGCCCAGTTCGCACGCCGATTTCAGGAAGCGCCGGAAGGCGTCGATGAGCATCTGCTCGTCGGCGAGCCGCTGGGACCCGAACGCCCCGATCAGTCCGAATACGTTGTTGATGCCGAGGTAGTAGGCGAAGCGTTCGTCGGTGACGGCGTCGGAGACGAAGGTGTCGCTGACCGATCCGATGCCGGGGAGCCTGTGGTCGAGCGCGGTGCGGTGCGATTCCCGGAAGTAGTAGCCCTGATTGTCACGGTAACGGCCACCGATGGGCCATCCGTCCGGGTCCAGCAGGACGAGGGTGTTCTGCTGGTGGGCTTCGAGCGCCACCCCGGCGTGGGCGTCGAGCCAGAGCACCGGGTGGACGACGCGCTCCAGGTAACGCAGGAACCACTCGGCGGCCACCGCGGTCGTCGTTCGTCCGGTGGCCGCGGCGAGGCGGTGGACCACGTCGGCGAGGCGCGAGTGCAGTCCCGCCCGGCCCGGCCAGGGGCGTGGAGCGGTGAGGCCGGCGATGCACACGGCGTCGTCGTACCGGCTGAAGGGGTTGTGGCGCAGCATGACGTCGAGGCCCTGCACGGGCACGCCGTCCGGGGTGTCGACGGCGAGCCAGGCGGGGTCGCGCACGATGTCGAAGCCGGGGTGCGCCGCGTGCCACTCGCGGGCGAGTCCGGTGCGGAGCAGCCGGTGGACCTCGACGCCCCGGTGGAGCTCCTTGCGGAGGTTCTCCCGGCGGGAGTTGGTGATGCGGACGCCGAGGGAGAGCTTCAGCATCAGGTCGGAGCCCGGCCGGTGCACGGTGCGCACCGAGGAGGTGGGGTACCACGGGGCGCCGTGGGGGCCGAGGTAGTGCAGGAGGCCGGCGTCGAGCAACGCGGCGGCTTCGGGCCTGCTCCGCAGCTCGCGGGCCTGCCAGGGGTGGAGGGGAAGGGGCACGGTGTGTTCGGGGCAGGCGAGGTCCGGGGCGTGCCGGGCGACGAGGTCGGCGGCGGGCACGGGGCGGCCCTGGTCGGTCCACGCGGAGTCGGTGGCCAGCACGGAGCGGTCGGCGGCCACCCAGTGGAGCGGGAAGGAGCCGTACAGCTCGGGTGAGTAGACGCGCGCTTCGGCGTCGGTGAGCCCTTCCCTGCTCTTGGGCGAAGGATGCAGGGGGTGGCCGAGGAGGAGCGACTGTTCCGCGGTGAGGAAGAGGTCCGCCTCCTCGGGGGCGGCGGGACGGCGGCGCCGCTCCTCGATGAACGAGGCGGTACGCCGTACCGAGTCGGCGACCCGGCCGGCCATGTCGGCGCCGTCGTGGTGCCCGGCCTCCCGGCCCAGCAGGGCGGCCACGGTGACCGCGTCGGCGGTGGGTGCGGCGGCGGGTGCCCGTTCCAGGGCGGGCGGTCCGAAGCGGTGCCAGCCGGTGGCGGACCAGTGGCGGACGGGGACGAGCAGGGCGGTGCCGCTCGCGGGGAGCGGGACGCGCAGGGTCGGCCCGGCCGGGCGGGGCAGGTCGTTCTCGCGGACCCAGCAGCGCAGCAGGTTCTCGACGCCGGCCGCGTCGGCGGCGCGGAGCGGATCGGGATGGTCGAGGGGGTCGGCGGCCAGCTCGTCCGGGGCGGCTGCCGTCGGGGCTTCCGGGTGTACGGGGGTCTGCGACGGGGAAGCGGACCGCGACGCGTGCCACAGGTCGTGCGGGGTCTCCTTCTGGCGCGGCACGGTCGTCGCCTCGACGGCGAGCCCGCCGGGGACTTCCGACTCGGGGAGGTGGCTGGGGGGAGGGCCGTCGGCCTCGGGCGCGGGGGTGGGGTTCACGGCGGTCTTCCTGTGCTGGTGTCCGTGGTCAGCGGAGCGATCCGGTCGGCAGGCGGCGGTGCGGTGAGCGCTCCGCCGCTGCCAGGGCGTCGGCGAGGCGGTCGACCACCGCTGTCGCCTGTTCGTCGGTGAGCGTGAGGGGCGGCAGCAGGCGTACGACGGTGGAGTACCGGCCACCGAGTTCGACGATGAGCCCACGGCTCAGGCACTCCTGCTGGACGGCGGCGGCGAGGACCGGGTCCGGCGGCGGTTCGGTGCCGGTGCCCTGCGGTCGCGCTTCGGGGTCCACGATCTCAACGCCGATCATCAGGCCCCTCCCCCGGACGTCGCCGACGCACGGGTGGTCGGCGGCGAGCGACCTGAGGCTCGCCAGCATGCGGCTGCCGAGGACCCCGGCCCGTGCGGCGAGGCCGTTCTCGCGGACGTACGCGAGGGTGGCCGTGCCTGCCGCCATGGCGAGCTGGTTGCCGCGGAAGGTGCCGGCGTGGGCGCCGGGCTGCCAGGTGTCGAGCTCCGAGCGGTAGACGATCACGGCGAGCGGGAGGGAACCGCCGATGGCCTTGGACAGCACCATGACGTCGGGCACGATCCCGCTGTGCTCCACGGCCCAGAAGGCGCCGGTCCGGCCGACGCCGGTCTGGACCTCGTCGGCGATCAGCGGGATGGACCTGGTCTCGGTGACCTCGCGCATCCGGCGCATCCAGCCGTCGGGCGCGGGGTTGACCCCGCCCTCGCCCTGGACCGGTTCGAGGATCATCCCGGCGGGGGCGGGAGTCCCGCTCTTGGGGTCGTCCAGGAGGTTCTCGGTCCAGCGGGCTGCGGTCCGGGCACCGGCCTCGCCGCCGATGCCGAAGGGGCAGCGGTAGTCCTGGGGGAAGGGCAGCCTGGTCACCCGTACGTCCTCGGCGCCGCCGGAAGCCGCGAGGGCGCCCTCCGTCATGCCGTGGTAGGCACCGGTGAAGGCCAGCAGGCCGCTGCGGCCGGTGGCGGCGCGGACCAGCTTGAACGCCGCTTCGACCGCGTCCGTACCGGCCGGGCCGCAGAACTGGACCCGGGCGTTGTCGGCGAACTGCCGCGGCAGGGTGCTGAACAGCTCCGTGACGAACGCGTCCTTGACCGGGGTGGCCAGGTCCAGCACGTGCAGCGGGGCGCCCGAGTCGAGGACCTTCTTGATCGCCTCCAGTACGACCGGGTGGTTGTGGCCGAGGGCCAGCGTCCCCGCCCCGGAGAGGCAGTCGAGATAGCGCCGCCCGTCCGCGCCTTCGATGGTCAGGCCCCGGGCGCGCACCGGCACGATCGGCAGCGATCTGGCATAGGTGCGGGCGGCCGATTCACGCAGTGACTGGCGGCGCAGGATGCCCTCGTGGGCGTCCAGGGGTGGCGCCGGAGCTGGTTCGGTCACGGCCACGGCTCTTGATCCTCCCGCTGTAACAGTTGCGTTGCACGTCAGTACGATTTCGCAAGGACGGCCTGCGAGGGTGAACGCTGTCTCCGTGCCCCCCACGCGTACCAACGACCGAGGGGGCAAAGGATCACGGCTGAATCCGAAGATCCTTGCGGAGTGCAACCCTGCCGCGCACCGCCGACAGCGGCACCGGCATAGTGGGTGCCGCGCCGGGCTCGGGCACGCCACGAAGACCGCGCTGCCTCCTGCCCGTTCGGCGGGCCACGCGGCGCGCCGGACGCAAGTGCAGTACTGAAGCGTTGAGTTACGAAGTCCCAGGGGGATCAGCAGATGCGTCTCGTTCGACCAGGAATCACCGCACGCCGTGGCAGGAGTGCGCGTCGCGCCTCCTCCCCCGTGCTCGCCACCGCCGCGTTCACCGCCGTCCTCGCGCTCACGGCGACCGCCTGCGGGCCGACCGAGGACGACGCGAACTCCGAGCCGAGCAGCAGCAGCACGGCCGGCGCGACGTCGGACCACAAGATCGCCATCCCGGACGATCTGAAGGACCGGCTCAAGGAACACGGGATCGACATAGACAAGTGGAAGAACGGCGACTGGAAGAACTGGGACAAGGACAAATGGCTGCGTGAGGCCAAGGACTACATCAACCCGATCATCGCGGGCCTCTGGGACCCCGACCGCATGCAGGACGCCGACAAGCCGCCGGAGAAGCCGGTCGACAACGACATCTCGGGCGACGAGGGCGTCACGGACCCCACGCCCGCGCCGGTCCGGGCCGTGGGCGTGAAGACGCAGTACCACGACAGCGCGCCGGAGTCGGGCAAGCTGTTCTTCGACGGCCCCGAGGGCTCGATGGTCTGCTCGGCGACCGTGGTGAAGGACCCGGCGCACCCCGGCAAGTCCAACATGGTGTGGACCGCCGGACACTGCGTCCACGCGGGCAAGAAGGGCGGCTGGTACCGCAACATCGCCTTCGTTCCCTCGTACAACAACAGCGGTCTGTCGACGGCCGAGCTGCGGAGCAACCCGCCGAAGGAGAAGGTCGCCCCCTACGGCATCTGGTGGGGCACCTGGGCGCAGACCTCCCAGCAGTGGATCGATCAGGGCGCCTCGGTCGGCGGCCTCGGGGCCCCGTACGACTTCGCCGTGCTGCACGTCACGCCCGAGGAGGGCGCGGGCGGCAAGTCCCTGGAGGAGACGGTCGGTTCAGCCCTGCCGGTCGAGTTCAACGCCCCGGCGGTGCCCAAGATCACGGGCATGACGGCCACCGGCTTCCCGGCCGCGGCACCGTACGACGGCCAGAAGATGTTCCAGTGCAAGGACAAGCCGGGCCGTCTGTCGCTCGCCCAGGACGACCCGACGATGTACCGCATCGGCTGCTCGATGACCGGCGGCTCCTCCGGCGGCGGCTGGGTCGCGACCGGCCAGGACGGCAAGCCCGCGCTGGTCTCGAACACCTCCATCGGCCCGGTGACGGCCGGCTGGCTGGCCGGACCGCGCCTCGGCAAGGAGGCCGAGGGCGTCTACGACTCGGTCAGCGACAAGTACGCGGACAAGTAACAGGCAGGACCGCGCCCGCACCGGCGCGTACGACGGAAGCCCAGGGGCCTCCGGAGCGGCGCAGGCCGCCCCGGAGGCCCCTGGCACGCAGACGGCAAGTGTGCAGATTTCAGGGGGATTCCTTTTCATGCGATCCATACGCCCGCTCCTCGCCGCGACCGGTCTGGCCGCCGCGCTCGCGCTGACGGCCACGGCCTGCGGCCCCACCGAGGACGAGGGCGCCGACAAGCCGGCCGCCTCCGCCACCGCCTCGGCGGCCGGTGGTGCCGAGAAGGGCAGCGGCCTACCCGCCGGGCTGGCCGACGAACTCAAGAAACACGGGATCGACCCGGACAAGTGGCGCAATGGCGAGTGGAAGAACTGGAACAAGGACAAGTGGCTGCGTGAGGCCAAGGACTTCGTCAACCCGGTCATCGAGGGGCTGTGGAAGCCGGACCGGATGAAGTCGGCGAAGGACCCGGCCAAGACCATGTCCGCCGGTGACTTCTCCGGCGACCAGGGCGTCACCGACCCGGAGCCCGAGCCCGTCACCGCCGAGCGCGAGAAGACGCCGTACCACAACTACGCGGCCCCGGTCGGGAAGGTCTTCTTCGACTCCCCCAAGGGCCACATGGTCTGCTCGGGCACGGTCGTCAAGGACCCGAAGCACCCGGGGAAGTCCAACCTGGTGTGGACCGCCGGCCACTGTGTGCACGCCGGATCCGCCGGCGGCTGGTACCGGAACATCGTCTTCGTGCCCGCGTACAACGACCAGGGCAAGAGCCCCGCGGCGCTGGAGAACGCGCAGCCGCAGGAGATCGCCCCGTACGGCGCGTACTGGGCCGACTGGGCCAGCACCTCCGGCGAGTGGATCAAGGACGGCGGGCCCACCGGCGGCGGGGGCGCCCCGTACGACTACGCCGTGCTGCACGTGAAGCCGGAGCACGGTACCAAGTCCCTGGAAGAGACCGTGGGCAACGCCCTTGCGGTGAACTTCGACGCGCCCGAGGTCTCGCGGATCAGCACGATGGGCGCCTGGGGCTACCCCGCCGCCCCGCCGTACGACGGTCTGATCATGCACAAGTGCGTCGACCGCCCCGGCCGGCTCTCGATCAGCCCGGCCACGCCCACGATGTACCGCATCGGCTGCACGATGACCGGCGGTTCCTCCGGCGGCGGTTGGTTCAGCGAAGGCAGTGACGGGAAGCCGGCCCTGGTCTCCAACACGTCGATCGGCCCGGTCACATCGGGCTGGCTGGCCGGACCGCACCTCGGCGAGGGCGCCGAGCAGATCTTCACGATGATGAGCGAGAAGTACGGCGCCCAGTAGCGGCGACGCCCGTACCACGGCCGGAAGGCCCGTCCCTCGCGAGGGACGGGCCTTCCGGTTGTTTCCGGCGCGGTGCGGCTCAGTGCACGGCGGGGATGAACGCGGCGAGCTCCGCGGCCAGCTCCTCGTTGACACGCGCCTTGATCAGCGTGCCCTCCGAGGTGTGCTCCTCGGAGACCACCTCGCCCTCGGCGTGCACCCGGGAGACGAGACCGCCCTGGGTGTACGGCACGAGCGCCTCGATGGCGACCGACGGACGGGGCAGCTCGCTGTCGATCAGCGCGAGCAGCTCGTCGATGCCGGCTCCGGTACGGGCGGAGACCGCGATGGCGTGCTTCTCGTTGCGCAGGAGGCGCTGGAGGACCAGCGGGTCCGCCGCGTCCGCCTTGTTGATCACGACGATCTCGGGCACGTCCGTCGCGCCGACCTCGCGGATCACCTCGCGCACCGCGGCGAGCTGCTCCTCCGGCACCGGGTGCGCGCCGTCCACCACGTGCAGGATGAGATCGGAGTCGCCGACCTCCTCCATGGTGGAGCGGAACGCCTCGACCAGGTGGTGCGGCAGGTGCCGTACGAACCCGACGGTGTCGGCGAGGGTGTAGACCCGGCCGCTCGGCGTCTCGGCCCGGCGCACGGTCGGGTCGAGGGTGGCGAACAGTGCGTTCTCCACCAGCACTCCCGCCCCGGTCAGGCGGTTGAGCAGCGACGACTTGCCGGCGTTGGTGTAGCCGGCGATGGCGACCGAGGGCACCTTGTTGCGCCGGCGTTCCTGGCGCTTGAGGTCGCGGCCGGTCTTCATCTCCGCGATCTCCCGGCGCATCTTCGCCATCTTCTCGCGGATACGGCGCCGGTCGGTCTCGATCTTGGTCTCACCGGGACCACGGGTCGCCATGCCGCCACCGCCGCTGGTACCGCCACCGCCCATCTGACGGGACAGCGACTGGCCCCAGCCGCGCAGCCTGGGCAGCATGTACTGCATCTGCGCCAGGGAGACCTGGGCCTTGCCCTCTCGGGACTTGGCGTGCTGGGCGAAGATGTCGAGGATCAGGGCGGTCCGGTCGACCACCTTGACCTTGACGACGTCCTCGAGGTGGATCAGCTGGCCGGGGGACAGCTCACCGTCGCAGACGACGGTGTCGGCTCCGGTCTCGACGACGAGGTCGCGCAGTTGGAGCGCCTTGCCGGAACCGATGTACGTGGCCGGGTCGGGCTTGTCACGGCGCTGGAAGACGGCGTCGAGCACCTGGGCGCCCGCCGTCTCGGCGAGGGCCGCCAGCTCGGCGAGCGAATTCTCCGCGTCCTGCACGGTGCCCGAGGTCCAGACACCGACGAGCACCACGCGCTCCAGGCGCAGCTGCCGGTACTCGACCTCGGTGACGTCCTCGAGCTCGGTGGAGAGGCCGGCCACGCGCCGCAGCGCGGCACGTTCCGAGCGGTCCAGCTGCTCGCCGTCCCGCTCTCCGTCGATCTCGAAGCTCCAGGCGACGTCCTCTTCCATCAGGGCGTCGGCCCGCAGGCCCTCGGTGAGGCTCTCGGTCGCGTTCTCCGTGGCACTCTGCGCGTTGCGCGCGTCCTGGGGAAGGGAAGAAGAGGAGGTCATTGGATCCTTACGTCGATAGAAGTGGTTGCATCAGTCACAACGCGTGACCTGTGCGGAAGATTCCCGAGGGGGACATCCTCCACTCCGGCCGCCTCGGCGACCCGTCGATAGTGGCACGGCCGGCGCGGGGCGTCACCCGGGTTTACGAGGCGGCCGGCGCCGTGCTCCGCCAGTCCGGGTGCCCCGGCATGGGCGGTGTCTTCGTCCCGTACAGCCAGCCGTCGAAGAAGGCGGACAGATCGCGTCCCGACACCTGCGAGGCGAGCCGGACGAAGTCCTCCGTGGCCGCGTTGGAGTCGCGGTGCTTGCGGACCCAGAGCCGTTCCAGCCGGTCGAAGGCGTCACGGCCGATCTCCTGGCGCAGCGCGTACAGGACGAGGGCGCTGCCGTCGTAGACGACGGGGCGGAACAGGCTGATCTTCTCGCCGGGCTCCGGGGCCGCGGGACGGGCGGGCGGGCCTCCGGCGGCGCGCCAGGTGTCCGAGCGGATGTAGGCGTTACGCATGCGCGCCTCCAGTGGTGCGTCCATGTGGTCCTCGGTGTACCGCGCCTCGTACCAGGTGGCGTGCCCCTCGTTCAGCCACAGGTCGGACCAGGACTGCGGGGAGACGCTGTCGCCGAACCACTGGTGGGCCAGTTCGTGGACCATGACCGACTCGACGTACCACTCGGGGAAGCGCGTGTCGGTGAACAGGCGCTTCTCGAAGAGGGACAGGGTCTGGGTCTCCAGCTCGAATCCGGTCTCGGTGTCGGCGACGAGGATTCCGTAGTTCTCGAAGGGGTAGCGGCCGACCTGCTCCTCCATCCACTCCAGCTGGGCGGGGGTCCTCTTCAGCCAGGGTTCCAGGCGGTCCCGGTCCGCGGTCGGCACGACGTCGCGCACGGGCAGCCCGTTCGGTCCGGTACGCCGCACGACGGTCGAGCCGCCGATGCTGACCTGGGCCAGTTCGGTCGCCATGGGGTGCTCGGTGCGGTAGGTCCAGGTGGTGCTGTCGCCGTTGCGGCTGCGGCCGGTGGGCAGGCCGTTGGCGACGACGGTCAGATCATTCGGCGCGGTGATGCGGAAGGTGAAGTACGCCTTGTCGGCGGGGTGGTCGTTGCTCGGGAAGACCCGGTGCCCGGCGTCCGCCTGGTTGGCCATGGCAAGTCCGTCGGCGGTGCGCACCCAGCCACCGCTGTCCTGTTCGCCGGTGGGGTCGCTGGTGTGACGGACGGTGATGCGCAGGGGCACTCCGGCCGGGATCCGGCCCATCGGCCGTACGACGAGGTCCTCGCCCGCGGTGTCGAAGCCGGCCCGGAGCCCGTTGACGGCGACGGAGCGCACGGTGCCCCGGGTGAAGTCGAGGTTGATGCGGTCCAGTGGCTCGGTCGTCCGTGCGTCGATGGTGGTGACGGCGTCCAGCGGCTTGTCGTTGCGGCCCTGGTAGACAAGGCCGATGTCGTACGCGAGCACGTCGTACCCGGGGTTGCCGAGGTGCGGGAAGAGCGGGTCGCCGATGCCGAGGGGCACCGGGTCGGCGGGCAGGGTGGCGGCGACGAGGGCGGCCGACGCGGCGGCCAGCAGGGCGGCCCGCGAACGGCGGGAGAGGAACGGCATGGACTACGGCTATCAGCGCCGCCCCGCCGGACGGGGGGGGGGGGGGGGGGGGGG